>JBFFLO010000145.1:0-6565 GCA_041554895.1 Lutimonas sp.
ATTAAAGAATATATACTCGATTATGAGTATTTGCCTACTCAATTTGATTCAAAGAGAAATTCGCAGCTCAACTTTGATTCCTATTTTATTTTTATGCTGGTCAAACAATTCGATAACCTCATGGCGAATTTTTTTCTTGTATAATTTATGGAACAATTCAAACATTTCTTCCATGATCCTCAGGCCATTTCCAGTAGAATCCTTTCTTATTGTTTCCGTCTTTTGGATTCCGGCGCCGTTGTCTTCAATAATCAATAGCAGCGAAGAATCCTGAATAGAAGCATTAACTTTCAGCATACCTTTATCTTTGCTTGCAGATAAGCCATGTTTTATAGCGTTCTCAACATAGGAAAACAGTATATGTTTTGGAACTTTTGTGGAGAGATCAACCCTGTCTTCAATCGAAATCATATAATCAAAGCTTTTGTTAAACCTGATTCTTTGAAGCTTGATGAAGTTCTCCGTAAAATTGATCTCTTCCTCCAGGGTTGAAACGATTTTATCACAATTTTTTAGGGTTCCGCGCATAAAGTCAGAAAACTTACAAATGAAATCATCGGCTTCCAGCTTGTTGTCCAGTAATGTCATTTCACTAATGGTATTGATCGCATTAAAAACAAAATGCGGGTCTATTTGGTTATTGATGGTCTTGATCTGCAATTGGGCGATTTCATTTTCAAGGGCTCTTTGCTTTTCCATTTTGATCTGCTGCCCTTTTCTAATGATCCACACCATCCCAAGAATGATCAAAAAAGTTAATAAATAGATCAGATATCTAAAATTATAAAAAGGATTTTTGAAATATTTATATAAGTAATAGTTGTTTCCTTCACTAAAATAAAGCTCATTTTGGTTTACAGCAATTTCTTTTAATCGAGGAGTTAACTGTTTATTACTTATTGAAGGCACTTCAAAACTAATGGGCGATTCAAAATTTTCATCATAAATGCTCACGGTTCTCTGATCGGTTTCAATAACAACCCATTCACTTTTTTCATCACACCCAGTATCAAGGGGGTAGATCCAACGGTTGGGCCCTAAAAAAATGGACTTATAAGGAATTAACTGGTTGTTATAAAACTGTATTTGGCCATTATTTCTATTGAACAAGATAAATTCAGTTTGATCTTTCCATGGAAACATAAAGAAGGTTCCAGGAGCCACTTCTTGCTCTTTTAACAGTATACCTTTGTGAGAGTACAACTGCAATTTATTAGGGAACTCATCAGGTCTGTTTGAAACGATCCTGCTTAATATATCGTGCGCTCCGCTCTTATTTTTTAATGGGATCGAATGAATACTTGAAAAAGGATTGCTGATCTCAATGGGGTCAAATTTGAATTTAAGATCCTCATCTAAAACCATTAACCAGGAGCTGTAATCTGATCTTTTTGTGATGGCCGTATCTATCGAATTTCCAGCGGAATAGTTCGCCATTAATAATTCTTTATTTCCATCAGCGTCAAGATCGATAGAATAACAAATTCTTGAATGATTTGTCAAATGGGGAGATTTAGTAACCTTTCCGGTTAAAGGATTGAATTTGTAAATGTTTCGGGGGTCACCTAAAAAGCCCCTGTTTAAATTTATAAAAACCTCATTTGAAACAATGGAATCGTTACTGGGGTGAGCAAACATTGAAATAGACAGATAAAAATCTTCATCGGTTTCACGAAGTGTTTCTATGTATATGTTTTTTTTACTGACGCCATTTTTGACAAACGGTTCTTCTATGTTTAATACAATGGAATCATTGTTTTTTGTGAAAATGTAAATTTCGGAAAAACCATTTTTATTAGCGTCAAAAAACCACAATCCCCAGTCTTGGGATGCATGTGAACCTGTATAATTCCACTGATCCATAAGTCCTCCTTTTGAGTCTTGGATCTCGAAACTCGCATTTCCTTGAACATTTTCCCGATAAACGATCTTTTCACTATTGAAATCATTGTTAAGGTCCTTAAAGTAAGTTGTATTTTGACGACTACTTACATTTGATTCAATATGTGCTACTTTGAATTTGGTAAAATATTCAGGCAGGTAATAGATGATCATCACGGAAATAATTAGCGAAATAATCAGCGGTTGGGAAATGACCTGAACAATTTTATCTTTCAAACTTAAGGGGGGATAAAAATATTTTTTTAAATTAAACTAAACATATGATTCAAAAATACATAATCCTAAGAGCTTATTACCAAACAATTATCATATAAATTATTACATTAGCATTTATAATTCTAATTCCAATCCATGACCAGAATCAAATTTTTTAGACCGGCGCTTTTAATCTTATTTATACTCTTGTTTTGCACCGAATCTTATGCACAGAAAAAGAAGAAAAGTAAAAACGAAACGGCAACCGTTCAATATGAGGAATCCTTGTATAAAGGCCTTGAATACAGATTGATCGGGCCTTTTAGAGGAGGAAGATCGGCTGCTGTAACAGGTGTTCCCGGAGATCCTAATCTTTTTTATTTTGGTTCAACCGGGGGAGGCATATGGAATACAAAAGACGGAGGCCGTACTTGGGATAATATTTCAGATGGCTTCTTTGGAGGCAGCATCGGTTCGATCGCAGTTTCTGAAATAGATAAAAATGTGATCTATGTTGGAGGTGGTGAAAAAACAGTTCGAGGTAATGTTTCCTCAGGCTATGGTATTTGGAAAAGTGAAGATGCAGGAAAAACATGGAAAGCTTCCGGTTTAAAAAGTTCCAGACATATTTCAAGGCTTGCCATTCATCCCAGGGACCATAATACTGTTTATGCCGGTGTTATGGGAAATATCTACAAACCTACTAAGGAAAGAGGTTTGTATAAAACGGAAGATGGTGGAAAAACCTGGAAAAAGGTTTTATTCTCCAATGAACATTCGGGCGTGGTAGATCTAAAGATGGACCCAAATAACCCAAGAATCCTATATGCATCAACCTGGAGAGTTCAAAGAACTCCCCATAGTTTAAGTAGTGGCGGGGACGGGTCTGCTTTATGGAAAAGTTCAGATAGCGGTGCATCTTGGACCGAAATATCGAAGAACAAAGGATTTCCTACTGATACACTTGGAATTATTGGCGTAACGGTTTCCCCTAAAAACTCCGAAAGGGTTTGGGCCATGGTTGAAAACAAGGAAAAGGGAGGTTTGTACAGGAGTGATGACGGAGGAGAAACTTGGTCAAAGGTAAATGACGAAAGAAAATTAAGGCAAAGAGCCTGGTATTATACCCGTTTATATGCAGATACCCAGGATGAGAACACGGTGTATGTATTGAATGTACGTTATCATAAATCCACAGATGGGGGAAAATCATTTACCACTCATAATGCTCCGCATGGAGACCATCATGACCTGTGGATAGATCCTCAAGACTCAAAAAGAATGATCATCGGCGATGATGGAGGCGCACAAATTACCTATGATGGAGGAGAAACATGGACTACTTATCACAACCAGCCCACATCTCAGTTTTATAGGTTAACTACTGACAATAGTTTTCCGTTTCGAATTTATGCAGCACAGCAAGATAATTCCACGGTGCGGATAAGACATCGCAGCGATGGCAGGAGTATCAGTGAAGACGACTGGGAGGAAACAGCAGGTGGAGAATCGGCTCATATTGCAGTAGATCCAAGCAATGATGATATTGTTTATGGAGGAAGCTATGATGGGTTTCTCACCAGGGTTAACCATAAGACCGGGACTGTCAGGGCCATCAATGTGTGGCCTGATAACCCTATGGGGCACGGTGCAGAGGGAATGAAATACAGATTTCAATGGAATTTCCCGATTATTTTCAGTAAGCACAATCCGAAAAGACTGTATACTTTTTCCAATCATGTTCACATGTCGGAAAATGAAGGACAGAGTTGGGAATTATTAAGTGATGACCTTACAAGAAACGATCCTGAAAAATTAGTCTCGAGCGGAGGGCCGATCACTCAGGACAACACAAGTGTAGAATATTATTGTACCATTTTTGCGGCTAATGAGAGCCCTTTGAAGGAGGGCCTGCTATGGGTAGGAACAGATGATGGCTTGGTACATGTGACAAAAGATGGAGGTAAAAGCTGGGAAAACGTTACACCCAAGGGTATGCCTGAATGGATGATGATCAATAGCGTTGAACCCTCAAATTTTGATGAGGGGACCTGCTATATTGCCGGAACCAGGTATAAACTTGGAGATTTTACGCCTTATTTGTACAGAACGAAAGATTACGGTAAGACCTGGGTAAAAATAACCAGCGGAATTGATGCAGAGCATTTTACAAGAGTTGTAAGAGAAGACCCTTCTCAAAAAGGATTATTATATGCAGGTACAGAAACCGGTATGTATGCTTCTTTTAATGATGGATCGAGCTGGCAAAAATTTCAGCTGAATTTGCCGATCGTCCCTATCACAGACCTCGCCATTAAAGAAAATGGCCTGATAGTGGCTACTCAGGGCAGAAGCCTTTGGATGCTTGATGACCTTACTGTAATTCATCAATTGGAAAAAGCAACACAAGGCGATAAGAATTATTTGTTTGCACCGAAAAGTGCCTACAGAACCAAAGGACGCGGAGGGAAAGCTTCAAATACAGCGGGAACCAACCTTGAAAATGGTGTGATCACTTATTTCAACCTTGATCAGTATGATGAAAAGAAAGACAGTATCCATTTGACATATTTAAACCTTCAAGGCGATACCCTGGCATCTTTTTCAAATTTTGATAAGAAAAAGGAGAAAAAATTGAGTCTTGAAAAGGGAGCCAACAAGTTTGTTTGGGACACCAGGACAGAAGGAGCAGAGAAGTTTGACGGGATGATACTTTGGTGGGCAAGTTTAAACGGAGCTAAAGTTGTCCCGGGTGCATATAAGGTGAGCCTGATGGTTAATGATAAAGCACAGAACCAACCTTTTAAAATCCTGGCTGACCCAAGAGCAGAGGTTAGTATTGACCAAATGCAAGAACAATATGATTTTGTATCTGAGGTGAATCAAACCATTGACAAGGCGCATAAGTCAATAAAAAAGATCAGAAAGATCAATGGCCAGTTAAGTTCTTTTGTGGAGCAATACAAAGATGAGGAGGCTGTAAATGAGTTGGTTGCCAAAGCCAAGGAACTTAAGAAATCCTTTTCAGAAATTGAAAAGGCTTTGTATCAAACCAAAAATAAAAGCAACCAGGATCCGCTTAATTTTCCTATAAAGCTAACCAATAAACTGGCGCATTTGAATAGTTTGGTGACCATGGATGATTTTCCTCCAACGACACAGGATATCGCGGTTAAAAACGAACTATCGGCTCAGATCAATGCTGAATTGGATAAATTCAACACTTTGATCACGAAGGAAATAAAGGGCTTTAATGATTCGTTTAATTCCCTTGAGCTGGATTATTTGATTCTTGAATAAAAGCTGTTGATCCATAAATGTAAGCCATGAAAAGGTTCAAGTACTTATTTGTTTTTATTCTTCCTGTTGGGGTGTATTTTGCCTTTAACAGGCATGGATGGAGCACCTTTTCGCCCATAATTTTTACATTTGTATTGATCCCATTTGTCGAAATATTTTTAAAACCCGATAAGGAGAATTTCGACGAGGAAACTATGCTGAAGGAAAAGGATAGCCGAATCTATGACTGGATTTTGTATCTCTCGGTTCCGGTTCAGTTACTCATGTTGATCTCCTTTCTATTTGTAATCGAACTCACTCCTATAAATTCAGTTGATTATTTTGGAAAAGTATTTGCCATGGGATTGCTCTGTGGTGTTTTGGGGATCAATATTGGACATGAACTAGGACATCGCTCCTCAAGATGGGAGCAATTCTTAGGAGAATTATTACTGTTAACTTCCCTGAACACGCATTTTCTTCCTTACCACAATGAAGGTCATCACAGGGAGGTCGCTACACCTGATGATGCCGCAACAGCAAAAAAAGGGCAGCCGCTGTTTTCTTTTTGGATCACTTCACATTTTGGCAGTTATGCAAAAGCCTGGGAAATTGAAAATAGCAGGATGAAGCGACTTGGAAAACGAAGGTTTTCATTCTCTAACAGGATGATCATTTATTCGATAGCGAACCTGCTGCTGGTTTTTGGCATTTATTATTATTTCGACTTTAAGGTACTTTTGGCATTTATCCTTGCTGCCGTGATCGGGATTTTATTGCTGGAAACCGTTAATTATATTGAACATTACGGATTATTGCGACATAAAAATGAATCAGGAAGATATGAACGGGTCAAACACTGGCATTCATGGAATTCGGATCACCAGATCGGCAGGTTGATGTTGTTCAATCTTTCAAGACATTCTGATCATCATTATAAGGCAAGTAAAAAATACCAGGTTTTGGAATCATTACCAGAAAGCCCTCAGATGCCTACAGGTTATCCTGGAATGATGATGCTGGCGCTTATTCCACCCCTGTGGTTTTCAGTGATGAATAAAAAACTGGATCATATGAACAAACAATCAACCTAAACCAAATACATGAAAAATATATACATTCTTTTTATTGCCCTTATTTTGAGTTCAGCCAATGGTTATGCACAAAAAAAGAAAACTAAAAAAACCAA
>JBFFLO010000146.1:0-6553 GCA_041554895.1 Lutimonas sp.
AAAATCGCCGCTGATAATTGTTTTATAATGGCAGCTACTGCGATGATCCAGGAATTTTTCTACCTGGTCCTGTTGTTTGGTAAACGAGTTTTTTAGCCTGTATATTAATTTTCTAGATCTTGTCTCATCTAAATTCAAATCAACGCTATCCGGCTTAATACCGAATGATTCCAAATGTACATTATACACCCTGATCGTATCATCATTCCTTAGGATATCTATAAAAATAGCATTGTTATGGGAGTTTTCGAAATCGAGGCTTCCACTGTTGACAATTTTGTATTTCGAAAAAATGGCCAGGCCACTTCCTTTTTTGCTTCCGTTTAATTTTTTGTATTGATAAGGATAGGATAGGTTAAAATTCTTATTGTCATAATATTCCTGAAAAGTTACAATCTCTGGGGCCTCTTTTTTAATAAAATCTGCGATCTCTTCAGGGACTTTTTCAGATGCTAACCATTGATATTTATTGAACAATCTCACATTAAAATTCATCACGCCAAAACTACTGCCGCTCACCACTTCTTTTGATTTGAATTTATAAGGAAAAAATGACAGGCCAATGGCGAGAAGGATACTTAAAAATGACAATAGAAATTGTTTTTTAACTCCTGCCAGTAACCAGTAAATGATAAATAGTACATGAGCAAAAAGAAGCAGGGGTACCGCGAGGCTCATGATAGATAGCAATGGAAAAGACTTGGGCGGAATGTAAGGAAGTAACAGAGAGGCAAAGAAAAGCAATGCCACAATATTGTTCAGAAAAAATATAATTTTATTTAAAAAAGATAAATTTTTCAAGAGGGGGAATCGTTATAATTATTTTTTACCTGCATTAAACAGATAGTCCTTTTCTTCTTTTGTCAGGGTATCATATCCCGATTTACTTATCTTATCGAGAATACTATCTATTCTCGCTTGGTCCTCTGATTTTGTTTCCTTCTTGTGATAGGTAGTTTTCTTTGCACTTTTATATACTGTTTTCAAAGGTCTTTTCTCTCTTTTTGTCATCATTCCGCCGATCGATGTAATCAAATCGGTTCCCTGATGAAGGTATTTTGTCATCACAAAGCCAAGAAGTGATCCTCCAAGGTGGGCCAAATGTCCTCCAGCGTTGCCTGAGGGGATTTGCACGACATCCAATACTACCAACACAATAGCAATATACAACAATTTGATGTTTCCAATAAACCTGAATTGAAGAGAGTAATGTGGTATGAAACTGGAAATACCTATCACAATAGCCATTACACCGGCTGAGGCACCGACTAAGAGAGAAGCCTGGGTTTTCAGGCCTGGCAGGTAATTATAGGCCAGTATATAAATGAATCCTCCCGAAATGATACCAAGTAAAAGGTACACCAAGAACTGTTTGGAACTGAAAAAATCAATAAAAAGATTTCCAAAATAATAGAGAACCATCATATTAAAAAGGATATGAAAAAACCCTAAATGCAGAAAACCATAGGTAACAATGGTCCAGGGCCTGAATAATAACAACTCGAAATCCGGCTGCAACGAGAACCAGTTTATGATGAAATTACCATCTATTTGAAACAAGAAAGAGAAGGTGTTGAACAAATAGGTCAGGATAAAAACGGCTATATTGATCATAATGACTCTTTCGACAATGCTGCGAGAAAGAAATTTGTGGTAAAGGTTCGTTAGCCAATTCATGATTCTCTGTTTATTAGTTCCACCGTTTGAATTGATTCTTTTCCCAGTATTTCATTATGATGAAGCCTATAATGGCTCCTCCTACATGGGCGAAATGGGCTATGCCGCCACCGAAAATGGAAAATCCGGTAACTCCTGAGAAGAGATCCAGACCTATCAAAACGGGTATAAAGTATTTCGCGGCAATCGGCACTGGTAAAAAGATCAAGGCGAGTTTGGCATTTGGGAAACTCATGCCAAAAGCCACCAGAACTCCATAAATGGCCCCTGAAGCGCCTACTGCAGGTGTGTTGTATATTTGATATATGTCAGATAATTTCTTTTCTGGAATCTGTTCTAAAATCCCAGAATTATACCTTCCTGATTCGAGAAGGTTTTGGATATCTCCTGCTTGTAGCCCGGCGCCAATCAAATCATTATAGATGCCATTGAACTGGAAATAGTTCACGGCGGTATAAATAAGACCGGCTCCTATTCCGGCTGAAAAGTAAAAGAACAAAAATTTGTTTTTACCCCACATTTGTTCAAGTGGCGAACCGAAGGCCCAAAGTGCATACATGTTGAATAAAAGATGCATAAACCCTCCGTGCATAAACATATGCGTTACGAATTGCCAAAAACCGAAGTGATCATTCTTTGGAAAATACAGGGCCAGCCAATTCCCGATGTTCAATCCCAAAAAGGAACTTGCTGCAAAAAAAATAACATTTAATATGATCAAATGTTTGATGGCTTCTGTCAATTTGCCCATTAGCGTTATGAATTAAATTTTTCTTCCAAGTCTTGTAGTGACAAGGTTACGTATGTCTGCTTGCCAAAAGGTGAATAATTCGGCTCCTTACAAGAAAACAACTTATTTAAGATATTCTCTTGCTCTTTATTATTTAATGGTGTTCCTGCTTTGATCGCAAGGCTTTTTGCCAAACTTTTGGTAATTAGGTCTATCTGGCTAAAGCTCGATTCTGGAACCTCATTTTTAAAATTTTCAATTAAAGATTCCAAGACACCAATAACTTCTTTTTCAGCAATAGTTGTTGGAATGGAGTCTAAGACCAATGCTTCCTCCTGGATCTCTGAAACATGAAATCCGGCACTGTTCAGGTCGTGCTCTATCTGTTTGACTATAATGCTATCGTTTTTGCTGATATTGATCTTTAACGGGAACAATAATCGCTGATGACCAATGCCTTCCATGGTTACTTTGGCCAGATACTCTTCATAAAGTATGCGTTGATGAGCAGCGTTCTGGTCTATCAAAACCATTCCGGATTTGATCGAACTGGCAATATATTTTGATTGAACCTGAAATGTTTTCAAAGCAGCAGCCTCCTGGGCTTCTTCGAATAACTCCTGAGATACATTATCCATATCGACACTTATATGGTCGATCAATTCTTTTTCAGGGTGGTCACTGACATATAAAGCTTCCCACTCAAGATTCTGGGAAACCCTTTGTTGCCTGGCTTTAGTGTATCCGTCTGTCTTAAACGGGTTAAAATCCTGGTCTACCTCAATAGCCGGAGTACCCACAAATCCTTTATCTTTATAGGCATAAGGAGTGTCTAGTGTTGCATCCCGGTCAAAATCAAGGCTCGGAGCAACATTGTATTGGCCGAGGCTGTGCTTAATGGTGGATCTAATGATCGCGTAAAGGTCACGTTCATTATCAAATTTTACTTCAGTTTTGGTAGGGTGGATATTGATGTCAATGCTGTTTGGCGGTACCTCCAGATAAAGGAAATAGGAGGGGTGGTATCCCTGGTTCAATAATCCTTCATAGGCACTCATCACTGCATGATGCAGGTAATGGCTTTTGATAAAACGATTATTGACAAAAAAGAATTGTTCCCCTTTTTTCTTCTTGGCAAAAGAAGGTTTGGTAATAAATCCGTTTATTTTTAAAATATCGGTTTCTTCACTTATCGGGACCAGTTTCTCATTGGTGGATTTCCCCATAATGTTGACCACACGTTGCCTGGTATTGGCATTCCATTGCTTCGAAGAACCTGCAGGCAAGTTAAAAATCTCATTTTCATTGTGTACGAGTGAAAATGCTATTTTGGGATAAGTAAGCGCCACCCGCTGAAAAGCATCTAAAATATGCCTCGTCTCGATCGAATTTGATTTTAAGAAATTTCTTCTGGCAGGAATATTATAAAAAAGATTCTTTACTTCAAAATTTGAACCAACCATCGTAGGCGAAGGTTGCAGAGAAAGAAAATCACCTCCGTTTATTTTGATTTCAACGCCCAATTCAGTTTCCTTGGTTTTTGTTTTAAGCACCACATGTGCTATTGCCGCAATAGACGCAAGGGCTTCCCCTCTGAACCCATTGGTATGCAAATTATAAAGGTCGTTCGCAGTTTGTATTTTAGAAGTGGCATGTCTTTCAAAGGCCATTTTGGCATCTGACTTGCTCATGCCCTTGCCATTATCAATCACTTGGATCAATGACCTCCCGGCATCCTTTATGATCAATCTAATATCGGTGGCACCGGCGTCCACCGCATTTTCCAGTAACTCCTTTACCACTGAAGCAGGGCGTTGAACAACCTCACCTGCAGCGATTTGATTGGCCACATTATCTGGCAGTAATCGAATGGTGTCTGACATTAAAAGAGTTTATGCAATTCAAATAAATACGCTAAAATCCCAACTAAGATAGTTATAATAATAGCAAGTCGCATGTTTACGGCTCTGTTAGAAGAGACCTTCTTATGTCTTTGCCAACTTGATTTGAGATGATCTTTTGAAATCGTAATCCTTGGGATATCGTTTAGTGTACTATCCTTATTCTCATACTTTTCTTTTAATTTAGCCAAACGCTCTTTGCGCTCGTCATAATAGCGAGGCTTGTAATCGAATACATAATGAGCTCTTGGTTTAAAAGCATTTCCAAACATAGCACTTTGTTTTGCAGTGAACACAAAATTAAAGAAATAAGCTCAGTAAGTCAAATAAAGTTCTGTTAAAAACTGACCTCCTGATGCCGATAAAAGTTACAGTTCATTTTTTAAAGCGGCCATTTTGATTGCTGCTACGGCACATTCTATTCCCTTATTACCGTGTTTTCCTCCAGACCTGTCTAGCGATTGTTGCTTGTGGTGATCGGTCAGCACACAAAAAATAGTAGGTGTATCAAACTGTAAATTAAGATCCTTGATGCCTTGGGTAACTCCCTCACAGACAAACGTGAAGTGTTCTGTTTCACCCTTGATCACATTTCCAATGGCAATGACAGCATCCAGCTCTTCATGCGACAGCAACTGTTTACATGCATAAACAAGTTCAAAACTTCCCGGAACCTTTATCGCTGAAATATTTTCAGACAGTGCTCCATGTTTTAACAAGGTGGTCAGTGCCCCCTCATATAAATTCTGTGTGATCTCGGGGTTCCATTCAGATACTACAATACCAAATCGAAATCCGGAAGCATCAGGGATGCTTTCATTATCGTATAACGACAGGTTCGTAGTTGCCATCTAAATTTATTTTTGGGCGAATTGGGCTCTTTGGATGTAAATCGAAATATTCTTTCCCTCTTCAGACTTTGAATAGTTCTCTTTGATTTTCGTATAATAACTTTCTGCATCGTCATATTTACCAAGCTCCATGGCCACATTTCCGGCTCTGAAAAGATATAATGGTGAAGTGAAGTTATTGTCTTTCAAATTAGCTGCCTCCAGGTAATATTGCAACGCATCTTCCGGCTGTTCGATTTCCATAAAAGCATCTCCGATATTCCCTTTGGCCAAAGCTGCCAGAATTTCATCTTCAGAAGAGAAATCACTTAAATATTTTATGGCACTTTCATAGTCACCCGTCTTTAAAAAAGCAATACCACTCATATATTTGGCAAGGTTTCCTGCCTTGGTATTCCCGTAGTTGTCAACGATATCTATAAGGCCATATTTACCATCTGCTCCATTGAGACTAAGGTTAAATAAAGAATCGACCGCAACGCTTGTGTTTTGGGCCTCTTCAAAGTATCTTTTTGGAAATGCAAGTTCATCTGCGGCCTCCTTTTCTTTTGGTTCAACAATATATTTGTTGTAAGCCAAAAAGGCAAGAATAATAGCAGCTACAGCTATTAAGCCGGTAAAAATAATCTTTTGATTTTTTTCAACCCATTGCTCAGATCTTGAAGCTGTTTCATCTAAGGTATTAAACACCTCAGCCGTTGTGCTTTGATCTTCAATACTCGCTTGATTACCTTTTTTTACTTTATTTCCTCTTTTCTTGTAAGTCGCCATCAGTAATTTTATTAACTGCGCAAAAATAAAATTTTTATTCAAATTATTAACTTAATTTAAACTTAATTTTTGTTTTTTTGTAGGGTTCTCTTCTTAGAACAGGAAAGGTGTTTAAATAGTTATAAATTAATTAGTTAGTATCTGTTTTTTTAAATGGATCAGAAATAAGTCTGGCTCCGTGGTAGAGTTTAAGCGCTTACAAGTATTTTATCTATGTTTTTGGAAAGTATATCACTGATCAACTTTAAGAATTTTTCTGAAAGATCATTTAATTTTGATCAGAAGATCAATTGCCTGGTCGGAAATAATGGAGTTGGGAAGACGAATGTGCTGGATGCCATATATTATTTGTCCCATACCAAAGGTTATTTCAATTCCATTGCCTCACAGAACATCAAACATGAAACTGATTTTTTTGTATTGGACGGTGTTTACAGGAAAGAGATGAGAGAAGAGCATATTCATTGCAGCTTAAAGAAGGGGCATAAAAAAGTCGTCAAAAGGAACGGAAAGGAATATGAAAAGTTATCTGATCACTTTGGACTTATTCCATTGGTAATCATCTCTCCTTCAGATACAAATCTGATCAGTGAGGGAAGTGAGTTTAGGAGAAAATTCATGGA
>JBFFLO010000147.1:0-6550 GCA_041554895.1 Lutimonas sp.
ACAGTATAATGCCGATACTCCTTATAAAGACCCGAAAGATTACCTCAATGCGATCAAAGCCCATTTTTTTGACGCCATGAGCCTTTCTGACAGTGTGCTTAGTCATTCTACTTTTATAAATGACCGGCTCAATGATTATGTTTTTTATTTGAACCAGGGGAATGATCATCTTTCACAGAATGCCCTTCAAAAAAATGCCATAAAAAATGCGGTGAAATGGATAGGGGCTTCGACAGAAGTCTTAAGTAATTTTCTAGAAGAATTATTGGAAACCTATCTTTTACAAGAGAATGTAGACATGATCAACTTTGTCATTGATGATTTTTACAGGAACCTGCCTGCAGCATATCAAAATGAAGAGTTGTTAAGAAAAATTACAGCCTCCTTAAAAACGGCGATAGGAGTGACTGCCCCCGATTTTAGTTGGAAAGTCAAAGAAACAGACTTTAGTCTTCATTCTTTAACCGGCATAGATTATTATATCGTTTTGTTCTTTAGTTCCAATTGCCCTCACTGTCAAATGGAAATCCCGAATTTCTATACTTTTATCAGGGGAATAGAAAACATCAAAGTAGTCGCGGTTGGATTGGAAGACGAAAAAGAAAGCTGGGAGGCCATGACAAATGGATATACTGAATTCATCAATATTCTGGACCTTGACAAATGGTCCAGTCAAAAAGTTAAAGATTACGGAATTACGGCAATCCCGACATATTTCGTGCTTGATTCCGATAAAAAGATACTTGCAAAACCAGAAGATTTTGACGAGCTGAAATCTATGTTTGAAACCAAATAACGGCATCCTTAAATTTCCGGCAAAGTAAAATCGTTGACTTTTTCTCTCAACTGTTTTTTAAAAATGGTAGAAGGCATCTTCGAGGTGGATGATGGAGCTCTCCCTATGGTTTTTTACAATTCCAATCACATCAAAACGAACCTCTACATTCAGATCTTTAACTACTACATAATGATCAACGGCTTTGGTTAGCAGTTTTATCTTTTGCTCCTTTATGAATTCCTGAGGGTCTCCAAAAAAACGCGTGGATCTGGTCTTGACCTCGACTATGGCAAGAAGCGATCCTTTTTGAGCAATAATATCAACTTCTGCCTTTTGAAAACGCCAATTCCTTTCTCTAATGATGAATCCTTTTTTTATCAGATGGTCAATGGCCATTTGTTCCCCCAAAAGCCCAAGTTCGTTATGAGCTGCCATTTGCTTACCTGAATCTGATTTTTGATTTGTTTTTGGCCGAATTTATATCTACATAACTTCCCAATAACAATGACCTGTTGTCATCTATATGGCCCGCAGGGAAGTCAAATACGATGGGGAAATCGGTTCCTTCGGCTGCCTCCAGCACGATCTCTTCCAACGTTTTGCCAAAGGGGTTTTCCTCATTGGATTTTAGTTTAAAATTACCTACAATAATACCCTTACAATCCATAAAATAGCCCGCTCTTTTTAAACTGATCATCATTCGATCAATATGGTATAAAGCCTCTCCAACATCTTCAATAAACAAAACTTTTCCGTGCATGTTCAAATTAGTGTCAGAAGCAAGCATACTGTAAACAATTGATAGGTTTCCTCCTACCAATTGCCCTGAACTTTCCCCAAGCCGATTGAATTCTGAGGTGTTCAATTTATACTGCAATTTCTTTCCAAAAAGAGTCTTATAAAGGGTTGCGATGGATTCGTTTTGAACCGGGTCTTCAAGGTCGAGGGTCAAAGGCATCTGCCCGTGAACTGACTGGTAGCCCAGTTCATGCATTTTATTGTGCAACACTGTAATGTCCGAATAACCAATGATCCATTTTGGATGTTCCATAAATTTTGAAAAATCCAGATCATCGACAATTCGAACTGATCCATAACCTCCTCTTGCTGCCCAAACAGCCTTTATGCTGGGATCGTCCAGGGCATTTTGAAGATCCTCTAAACGCTCCTCATCAGTTCCAGCAAAGCTATTGTCCTGAGAAAGCAAATGATTTCCAAAAAAAACGACCAGCCCCCAGTGATTGGCAAGTTCTATTCCTGCCTCCAGGCCTTTTTTGTCATTTACCTTACCTGCCGGAGCCAAAATCATGATCGTATCTCCTTTCTTCAAATAAGCCGGTCTAACCAGGTCTCTCGTAATCACTCTCTCGACATCATTTTGAGCGCTTACTGTGTTGCAACAAGCATAAAGGAGGCATAAGGTGAAAAGCAATGGTAATTTACTCAAAGACATCATATATATTTTTTGATAAAAATATAATTTAATATTTATTTTCCCACTACTCGTTCATAAGTATCTAAACAGGTCCTGATTAATGAAAATAAAGAACGACATGTTTCCCCTTTTTCTTACTTTTGTGGTCTTAAATTTGATACATGCAAGATCCTAAAAGATATACGATTACCGCAGCTTTACCTTATACCAACGGACCTGTTCATATTGGACATTTGGCCGGCGTTTATGTTCCGGCTGATATATATGCCAGATATCTCCGTCTCAATGACAAGGAGGTTGCGTTTGTTTGCGGTTCGGATGAACATGGTGTCCCCATCACCTTAAAGGCCAAGGCAGAAGGGATTTCACCACAGGCTGTGGTAGATAAATACCATCAGATCATCAAATCTTCTTTTGAGGAATTCGGTATCACATTTGATAATTATTCGAGAACATCGGCCCCTATTCACCACGAAACAGCCTCTGAATTTTTTAGGGATCTTTATGACCATGGCAAATTTATTGAAGAGACTTCGGCCCAATTGTATGATGAAGATGCCAAACAATTTCTGGCTGACAGGTTTATAGTGGGTACTTGTCCTAAATGTGGATTTGAAGAAAGCTATGGCGACCAATGCGAAAATTGTGGAACAAGTCACAACGCACAAGACTTGATCAATCCTAAATCTGCTATTACAGGCAATGTGCCTTCCCTAAAGGAAACCAAACACTGGTACCTTCCATTGAATGAATATGAAAAATGGTTGAGCGAATGGATTTTAACAGGGCATAAAAATGATTGGAAGGCCAATGTACTGGGTCAGGTAAAATCCTGGGTAGATGATGGCCTTAAGCCCAGGGCCGTAACCCGAGACCTTGATTGGGGCATCCCTGTTCCCGTTGAAGGAGCAGAAGGAAAGGTTTTATATGTTTGGTTCGACGCTCCAATCGGATATATTTCGTCAACTAAAGAATGGGCCGAAAGAACAGGTAAAGACTGGGAGCCTTTTTGGAAAGATCAAGACACAAGTTTGATCCATTTCATTGGAAAGGACAACATCGTTTTTCACTGTATCATTTTTCCTGCAATGTTAAAGGCCCAAGGCTCTTATATTCTTCCTGAGAATGTTCCGGCCAATGAGTTTTTAAACCTGGAAGGCAATAAAATATCGACCTCGAAAAACTGGGCGGTATGGCTGCATGAATATCTTGTGGATTTTCCGGAGAAGCAGGATGTTTTGCGATATGTACTTACTGCAAATGCCCCCGAAACTAAGGACAATGACTTTACCTGGAGGGATTTTCAGGCAAGAAACAATAATGAGTTGGTTGCCATTTATGGCAATTTTATCAATAGAGTTGTTGTACTGACCCATAAATATTATGAGGGTGTGGTTCCTGAGGCCAATGATTTTACTGATATAGACTTGCAAACCTTAGAACTGATGTCTCAATATCCTGAGATCATTTCAAAGTCAATCAATAGATATCGATTTAGAGAAGCCTTGTCAGAGCTTATGAATTTGGCCAGGCTTGGAAATAAATACCTTGCAGATGAAGAACCCTGGAAGCAAATAAAGACAGATCCAAACCGGGTAAAAACCGTCATGTTTGTTGCCCTTCAGATTGCTGCTGCCCTGGCAGTTCTTTGCGAACCATTCTTACCCTTTACCAGTTCTAAACTAAAGGGAATTCTAAATATGGATGAATCAGGAACCTTGAAATGGAATGACGTCGGTGCGGAAAAAATCCTGCTCCCTTCTCAACATCAGATCAAAAAGGCTGAGCTGCTTTTTGCTAAGATTGAAGATGCTGACATTCAAAAACAGGTCGATAAATTGGAAGCTTCTAAAACAAGTAAAGCTGAAGAAAAAATTGAACCCCAAAAGGAGACGATCGATTTTGAAGATTTTACAAAACTGGATATAAGAATAGGAACCATTCTGGATGCCGAAAAAATACCCAAAACCAAAAAGCTTTTAAAATTGACCGTTGATGTTGGTATTGATGTCAGAACCATAGTTAGCGGGATTGCCGAAAGTTTTGACCCTGAGGAGATCATTGGTCAAAAAGTTACGGTCCTTGTGAATCTTGCTCCTCGTAATCTCCGGGGCGTTGAAAGCCAGGGCATGATCCTGATGAGCAATACTGCTGATGGTAAACTAAGCTTTATAGAGCCTGATGGCGATGCTGTAGCCAATGGAGAAAAAGTGAGTTAAAATTCGGTCTGAATAATATACAAACATGAAATGAGGAATTTGTTTCATGTTTTTTTATGTCCTAAATTAACTTTTTTAAAATAATATACCTTTGTCAACCTTTTTACAATTTTTTGCGTCTTTATATATGTAAGGCCTTTTAGAAGCATGCTCAAAGTCATTAAAATAGATAACGATTCACAATTAATTAAACAGTCGCTTCAAAATAACAGGCAGGCCCAGAAACTGTTGTATGAAAAGTTTTCGCCTAAGATGTTGAGTTTGTGCGCCTACTATATCAAAGACTTACAGCAATCTGAAGAAGTCATGTTGAATGGTTTTCTAAAAGTCTTTACCAAATTGAAACAGTATTCACAGCAGGGAAGTTTTGAAGGCTGGATCAGAAAGATAATGGTATTTGAGTGTATTTCTTATTTACGTAAAAAGAACAAGCTCATTTTCACTGATAACATTGAAATATTTGAACCAATCATTGAAAATGAAGTTGAACTGACCATTGCGGTAGAAGACCTTCACAACTATATCAATACATTACCGGAAGGTTGTAAAATTGTTTTCAATATGTATGTCATTGAAGGATATAAACATGCCGAAATAGCCGAGATCCTAAACGTGGGTATTGGAACAACCAAGACGCAACTTTACAGAGCGCGGAAGGCTTTGCAGGAAATGATTTCATCAGGCAAGAAAAAAATATTATGAAACCACATAAATACAGACAGGAACTCCAAAACAGGACGATCAGTCCATCTTCAGATTCCTGGGAAAAATTGGATAGCAGATTATCCTTGCATCAAAAAAAGCACAAAGGTCGTAACTGGTTATTTTTGAAAGTAGCCTCTGTAATATTGGTTTTTATTTCGGTTGGTTTTTATTTCTTAAAAGAAGAAGAAATAACCACTCAACCAATAATTGCTGCTCCTGCATCAAAAGAAAAATTCAATAAAATTCCCTTAGCTGATGATGTCATTGAAACTGAAATTGCCGTTGTGCCGAATGATCCAATAGATAAACAGAAAGCGGGAGTTGGATCAAATAAGAACAAACAATATGTAAAAGAAGTAGTTTTTGCTGAACCTTTGAAGGAGAGGCAAACTTCAGTGATCAAGAAAACTGACACCGTATTGATTGATACCGGGAAAAATGAAACTCCAGGCACAGAAACAGTTCATGCTGAAGAACAATTGATCGATGATGAAATTGAACAGCTATTACACCAATCAAAAATAAAACTCATTGTTAATGGTCAAATTTCGTCAAAAAAATTAGTGAATGCCGATGCGCTTTTGAATTCGGTTGAAGACGATCTCAATAAAGATCTAAAACAAAAATTGCTCGAAAAGATCGTCAATACGATTAAAAAAGAGAAAGAAGTGGTTACATCTAAAGAAAACTGATTACATATTAAATCCCATTATGAAAAAAATATTCCTTATCGTATTGATGATCAGCCAGGTTGTTTGGTTCCCGCAAATCTTTGCCCAGGAAAACAAAACCATTGTTGACAAAGAAAGTTCCTTAGAACAAAAAAAAGAGGAAATAATCAAAGAGGAAAAAGAGGCGCTTAAAAAGGAGGTCATAAAGATCAATACCCGGTTTAACAATAGGGAGATCTCCGCTGTTGAATCGGAAAGGTTAAAAGACAAAGCGGCTGAAGTACATGCCTTGAATATTGAAAATAAAATAGCCATCCTGGAGAATTCAGTTGCTTTATCTGAGCGAGGTGGAGTCTATCAAGATACTGTGGATACGAATATTAGAGATGGCCAAGATCCTGCCCGTCTTAAGATTCAGGTTTTTGATGACGAAGATTCTATGATTGAAATAACCTCCGGGCGACAAAAAAAATACGATAAAAGAACACGTTCTAATTTGTTAGTGGCATTTGGCTTTAACAATGCGATCATAGAGGGACAGTCAATTGATAAGTCGCCCTATAAAATGGGAAAAAGCAAGTTTTTCGAAATGGGCTGGACATGGTCTACACGTGTGCTTGAAAACTCAAATGCTATTCGTTTCAGGTACGGATTTGCATTTCAGTTCAATGGATTAAACCCTACAGATAATATGTATTTCGTTCAAGAAGGGGACTTGACTTATTTAGAAGAATTTCCCGGG
>JBFFLO010000148.1:0-6546 GCA_041554895.1 Lutimonas sp.
AGGTTTTCTTCAGGGATCATGGTGACTGCTGTGATCATGCCATCATACCCTCCGGTATGCCCTACCCGCATCTTACCATGGTAATCACTTAACCCCCAACCCAGGCCATAGCCGCGAAAGTGCATGCCGAATCGGTTCGGTTGTGTCTGGTCAACGATAAAATTATTATGAGGTGTCCACATGATGTTCCGTGTAGCCGCACTTAACAGGGTGTCTTTACCTACAATACCATGGTTCATGTTAAAGATCATCCATTTTGATACATCAGCCACACTCGAGATCAATCCGCCCGTAGCGGCTACTTCTTCCCAATCTACCCAGTCAATGAGTACGTTTTCACCTTCTTTTCTCTTATGGGGCATGGCATAATTCCCTTTTTTATCCAAATCTTCCAACGAATAAATACTTCTGTCCATTCCCAGGGGTTGCAGAATTCGTTCCTTGACATTCTCGCCCCAGGATTGACCCGTGACCGTTCTGATGATTTCTCCAGCGGTGATATACATCAAATTCGAGTAACCATAACCTGCCCTGAAATCGTAGGCTTTAGGCACATATTTAATGTGTTTGATGATCTCTTCAGCAGATTGTTCCGACTTGTACCAGATATTGTCTCCACTAAAAGTTCCCAGGCCTATTCGATGGCTCAATAAATCCCTGATGGTAGCATGCTCGCTCACCCAATCATCATATACGGCAAAATAAGGCAAGTGTTTTCTGACTTTATCGTTCCAGTCCAGTTTGCCTTCCTGCACCAGCATACCGATCATAGCGGAGGTAAAGGCCTTGGAGTTCGAAGCGATGGCATACAAGGTATTTTCATCGGGCCCGGCCTCCTTCCCTGCTTCCAGTACCCCATAGTTGCCTGTAAAGACCAATTTTCCGTCTTTTACAATTCCAATAGAAGCAGAAGGCAAGTCCCAATCTTTGACCATTTGGGCGTAATAGGCATCAAGTGCCATCAGATCAACCTTTGGATCGCTTTGCGCAAAAGCACCACTCATCAGAAGTAAAAAGAAGGCGGTAAAGGTTTTTATATTTTTCATAGACATGGAATTTATTTTTTTATTTATAGCATATTATTGAACATGTAAACCCAACTAAATGATCGATCGTAGCATTGTTAAACTAATACCCTTCTATCATAACTTTAAAGGAATCCAAACCCGAACAGCTTTTAAAAAGATCCTTACCCAAAATGTTATCACCGGTATAAGGATACGCTGTAACAGGTTCTATACACACCATATTGGGAACCTCTGTCCAAAGCATGAAATTGTCAAATCCTTTGGTAGTGAGCCTGATATTACAACCTTCTTTTTTGATCAATGAAATTTGATCCGTATGAAGCACAGGAAAGGCAACCGACCCTACGTCAAGGATAGCCTGGAGGCTCATGCGTTTGGTTCCTGCATGAAAACTTTCGGTGTTTTTCCCTGATAACCTAAATGCCGGATGGTATCCCAACATAAAGGGCATTCCTATTTCACCTTTCACAACAAATTCAACACTTAAATGTTTATCAGTAAGGTTAAATTTCTTGATGAACGAAAAATCATATGGCCAGGAGACAAATTTTTTGTTTGACTTTTCAGGGTATTTGGAATTTTTGACCGGGGTGTTTTTTTTATAGGTTTTTTCGTAGCTCACCGAATGGCTTGTTTCACTTAGCACTGTATAGCTTAACTCTCGCAACAAACCATGCTGGTCCTGAACAGCTTCGCCCCTTTCGGTTTTCACCATAAAACCATTCGCCTCGGTAGGACCGATCACGGGAAACATCTCGGTATCTGCATTTCCCCATCCGGGGTCTCCTTTTTGATGGATCAACTCTTCTCCAAATTTACTGTAACTGATCAGTTCTCCCTGATCGATCACGACGGTTGATTCTTTGTCTGGGCTGGTAATAACGTGTTGGTTCATGGTTATTAGGTGAATGGTTGAAAACACAGTGCTGCACTGTAAAAATAATTTAAATTTTATTGATGACGCGCTTCTGGATTCATTATTTGGGCCAAAAAAACAGGTTATCTCCAATAGCATCGAGCAATTGTAATTGGGGAACAAAAACCATATGCTCGGGAAGAATTTACCCCTATTCGTCCTAAAAGACTGTTCTTTTATGAGCTAAAATCAGTATCTTAAAGGTGAAGTAAAACACTTACTTCTCTAAAGATCTAGCAAAGGTGGTAGTCCAACCTGTCAATGGGACTAGAAATTTCGGGAAAAAAAAGGGATATTCCTTAACATATTGGCAGTTTCACCTGGTATTCTGATCAAAAATATGATCTTAAAATCCAGGTAAACTATTTAATTTTCTTAGAAAATGAAGAAGTTTTGGATCATCATTGCGGTCATTTTAATTGGTCAGTTTTGCTATGCTCAAAATCAACAGCTTGCAGATAGCCTGATCGAGGTGTACAATTCAGGGTCCTATCAAATGGATGAGTTGGATTTATTGGCAGATATAGCATCCAATGAGACAGACGCCCAAATAAGTCTTCAATACGCAGAGGCCCTCATCAGTAAAGCAACCAGGGATTCTTTGTTTAACCATCTTTACTCAGGCTATTTGCAAAAAGGCAATGCCCTCCAGGCAGCAGGAAAAAACGTGCTGGCGCTTGAAGCTTATTTCCAATCCCAAAAATATGCCCTTCGAATGGGAAATGAAAAACACCTGGGATCTTCACTTATATCCATAGCGGGAACTTATGCGAACATAGACAATTTTGAAAATGCCGAGCACTATTATCATGAGAGTATTGATCTGCTAAGAAAATTAAAAGATTCAATTGGCATAGCCAGCGCCTTGACCAACCTTGGAGACCTGTATATTACGCAAAATAAATTGGATTCGGCCTTGATCTATACGCAGGAAGCATCTGCTATTTTTAACAGTATAAACCATGTGACAGGCAAGGCTTACAGCCTGGGTAATATGGGTATGATCTACGCCAAACAAGGCAATGATGATATTGCCGAGTTCAATTTGAGAGCATCCATAGAGATCCTGGACGATTTAGGCGATTTTTATCCTGTTTGCGTTTACCTTACCTATATGTCTGATATCTATCTGAGGAAAAACGACTGGACCCAAGCTGTGGCTTATGCTCAAAATAGCCTGGATCTCGCTGAGGCTAATAACCTCAAAGAGCAAATTAGTGATGCACATCTTAAACTCTCAGAACTATATGAGCAAAAGGAGGACTATAAAAAATCGAATAACCATTTGAAAAATTACTACTCTTTCAGAGACAGCATCCTTAACATTGAAACAGTTGAAAAAATGGCTGATCTAAGAACTGATTTCGAATTGGCCCAAAAGCAAATAGAAGTTGACTTGTTGAATGAAAAACAAGTTAAACAGCGGATTACAGTAACTTCTGCCATTGTTGCATTGGTTTTGATCTCCCTACTGGCTTTGGGCCTCTTGCATCGTAACCGGTTTATCGAAAAGACCAGTCATATCATCAAAGGAGAAAGGGATCGTTCAGATAGCCTGCTTTGTAATATATTACCCGAAAAAACGGCACAAGAACTCAAAGAAGCAGGAAAAGTACAGGCCAAACATTTTGAGTCTGTTACCGTTATGTTTACCGATTTTAAAGCCTTTACGGCCAATTCGGACCAGCTTTCTCCTGAAGAACTGGTAGAAAGCATAGATTTCTACTTTTCAAAATTCGATGAAATCATGGAAAAGTACGGGCTTGAAAAGATCAAGACCATTGGAGATGCCTATATGTGTGCAGGAGGGCTGCCCAATCCAACATCAGATCATGCTCATAAAATGATTGAAGCAGCCATTGAAATCGCAGACTTTGTCGATGAATCAAAAAAAGAAGATCCCAATAATTTAACCCGTTTTGATATTCGTATCGGGATCAATACCGGACCGGTCGTTGCGGGTGTCGTAGGCACTAAAAAGTTTGCCTATGACATTTGGGGTGACACAGTAAATATCGCTTCCCGTATGGAATCAAACTCGGAACCCGGCAAGATCAATATTTCTGAAAATACCTACCAGCTCATTAAAGACGATTTTGATTGCAGCTATCGGGGAAAGATAGAAGCCAAACACAAGGGTCAGTTAAAAATGTATTTTGTTCATGCCGAAAAAGACCAGGATCAAGGTGAGAACAGTAAAGAAAGCCCAATGAGAGCCATCCGTATGGATCAATATTCAATGATGTCATAAAGCAAAAAAAGGCCTGTTTTTTGCGGCTCCGGGGAAATTTCCGTCATTATTTCATTACACTTATAAATAGCGGCATATTTGGTTGAGATGCCGCAATAAAACTTTGATACAGACGTTTTAAGAAGATAATAATAATGATAAATAACGTTGCTATGAGAACAATAAATGACCTCATTCAGGAATTACAAAAACTAGACCCCAAACAGAAAAATTTACCATTTGTACTCTATGATACTGAGCACAATCAAGAATTTAATCTGATCGGTGTGGATGTTTCTGACCAAAACAGGATCGAGTTGAATTTGTTTTAGTTTTTTTTCCCTGCTGTAATACTTCAAAAATCTCAAATCAACAATTTTCAATCCCTGCTACGGCGGCAGGAATTCCTTGTTCGATATTGGTTATTCAAATGTATAAATCACTTCTTTATCGACCATTCCAGAAGGTTCGACCCTTCTTTAACAATATGAAACCTAATGATGGCTTGTCCCTGGGGTAATTGAATTCCTTCAAGCACTGTTGACTGCCAATTGTCAGCAGTTTGTGTTGCAGGAAGTTGTATGTTTTGTTTGACCACAATGCCATTTACTTCGATTTTAAGTATACCTCCCGCCTCTTTTGCAGCGGAGTTGATGCTTATGTTATAATTTCCGGCCTGAGGCATATCAAGGGTAAACTGCATCCATTCTCCGGCTTCGGTCCATCCTACGTAAGGCAGGTCATTCACCTGACCTATATCGACGCCATCATTGCGGTAATAGTTACCTGAGTTCCAGTCGATCCAATCAGTGTTGTCATCCAGGTGGTAGTCGCCCGATTCCTTATCGTAATAGGCATACCCATCGCGGCCCATATCATAATCAGCAAACCAAATGGGCGCATCCAAGGCATGTTGTTTAAACGGCCTGGTATCATTGCTTTTGACCTGTTCGGTCATGGCATAAAGCACATCTTTGGCCACGATACAATTTTCAATTTTATGGTTGTCTGCATATTGCATCACAGCCTTGTAGGTTTGGTCGGCAGCAAGAGGCGTGTTGTTTTTCCATGAGGCTATGAGTTGATGATAATTTTCATCGGTACGTACCTTGAGTATGTTATTGATCTTACTCTTTTTGACGGGCCACCAGGACCAGCCGATCTTATTCTTTTCATACAGTGCGATACAGTCAGAGAACCATGTGTTTGAATTTTCGCCTGCTTCGCTCATCCACAAAGGCATTTGATACTTTTCCCTCATGGCGACCCACTTGTCTAAAGCATCTTCATTATTGTGATTCCAGTATTTATGAAAGGTGATGGCCATATTGTCATCGGCCTTTTGAAGTGAATGTTTGTCAAAACTATTGTAATTGTTTCCCCAGCAGTTTCCTGATATATATACGATATGATTTGTATTTACTGTTCTAATTGCCTTGATAATGCGCTCGTGCAGGTCCCAAATGGCATCGTTGTCTTCGCAATCACATCCATTGGGGTGTCGGCTCCCTTCAAAAGCCCAATTGGGTTCATTGATCATATCAAAACCACCGATCCACTTTTTATCTTTATAGCGCTCGGCTAATTTGATCCACAGTGCGATGAGCTTCTGCTTATTGTCTTCACTTTCCCATAGTGAAGGAAGGTTTTCATCATAATCTGAAATAGATGCATTTTTGCCTTGTCCACCGGGCGCACCATGCATATCGAGTATCAGGTACATCTCATTTTCTTCGCACCACTTCAATAATTCATCGATTTTCTCAAAACCTTTTTCAAGCCAGGTGTTTTGAAGGCTGCCATCATTGTTGCGTTTTTCATCTTCAATGGGCAGGGTTAGTGTTTTATAGTGCAAGGCAGCGCGAACTGCATTAAAACCCCAAACTTTCATGGAGTCTACATCCGTTTTGGTAAAATGATTCTCGGTCCAGGTATCAAAAAATTCATCTGTACGTTCCTTTCCCATGGTTTCCTCCAACTTGTTGCGGTATTGGGTATGGGTTCCTATTCCGGCTGAGCTTGACTGCATCATGTAGCCTTCCATGATCATCCAGTTACCGGTGCCGATGCTTCTGATAATCACAGGGCCGTTGTCATTGACGATCTCTGTGTTTTGAGTTCTTAAATATCCCTGAGAAAAGGTGCTGAATGCTATGAATAGTGTTAGTATTGATAGGGATAGTTTTTTTATTTTCATGAAATATAAGTTTATCTTCTTTTAAGGGAAGCTATTTTTCAAAGCTAGGGTATTTTTGGTTTTTTTACTGTTTTGTCTTAAACAAAAATTTGTAAAATATGCTTCTTTATTCTTTTACTCATGCATTTTCTATTTGTATTAAGGAATTCGTGAAATCGCAGATTCAGCGGAGCTA
>JBFFLO010000149.1:0-6546 GCA_041554895.1 Lutimonas sp.
AACACCTTATTATTCATGATCAATAAACCTAAGGGAGAGCCAATGTAGGTTTCTGGCAGGCCCAACTTGCCTACCAACTCAGGGTTGAGTATATAACCCCCATTCCAAGCCAGCTCAATTTTATTTGAATTATTGTTTTTCTTTTTATATTCTTGCACTAATGCCGGCACATTTTTGGGTTCTTTATTGGCAATATGGGCAGCAAATTTCCAGTTGTGCTGTTTGGTATCAATTTCGGCCAATACCCCGCTCCAAGGCAAACCATCTTTATATACTCCACCGGCAAAAGACGATTTCACTTTTTCAATCACTTTATTCTTACCCATCTGTTGCTCTAATTGAGCCAAAAGCTTTTCAATTGGAGTTCCATTTTCAATAGCATCTTTAGAAATGATCTGTAATAATTCCTTTTCTCCAATCTCCTTGCTGATCCGGTTATATAAATCGCTCTTTAAAGCTATTTCAAAATCCTTGGCAGTTTGAATAGGCGTCGGATAGGCGAGAGTCGTGCGAACAGCAGCAGGTACAAATTGAATAAAGCCGCTGCCTTTAGGGATTCCCATAATCTTGGCTGTCATTTCATGCAAGACCTTCCCGATATGAAAATGGTCAATTTCTATGATGTCGGTCATCATGGCTGCATACTCTCCGTTTGTAATGATAAAACCATTTGATTCTTTGATTTTCCTTAAAATCTTGATAGCCCTGGCGCCCATTTGAGGGAAATGAACACCTTCTGACCATTGTTTTGTTTCAATTATTTGAACAACTCCTGCTTTATACAGCAACCCTAGTTCAGCCTCTTTTCCACTTTCTAAATACTCTTTGATATTTGCACTTGAAAACCATTTTGTAATTCTAGGTTCATGTATAAAAATATAAACCTTTTCCAATCCCTGGCCTCTGGATTCAAGTATTTCGGCCGTCAGCTCTTCTTGTATCGTCAGTTTTAGCTGTGCACGAATCGGTTGTAATACAAAATATTCCAACTCGTGTTTGATATATCGACCAGGAAAATATCCTTTAGGTACATTATTCTTTAAATTTTTAGTCAATAATTTCCGGTCATCAATTCCTAAATATTTACTATTGGTCAATTGAAATAAAGCCAATTCCCAATCAGCAAAAAACTGTGGTGCCAAGGTTAAATCAGCTAAATCTTTGGGCTTAAAAACTTCATTGTATATCATATTGACCAAACCCGTCACTTCCTGATAGGTAAATGCCTGATAGGCGTACGATTTTTTATTTCTATGCCTGTATGCCAAAGCGTGGTCATGCCGTATTGAAATTTCTCCATCTACATATTTGAAAATGTCATCAATGGCATTGTAGTATTTATGAATCAGCTCCAAATTCGTATTTACCAATTCAGGAATATCATTTTCCATCATCCTGGCATATGTCATTACTTTTCCCTTTATCAATTGTTCCTCAACCCTAAAAAAGCTTGGATCAATTAGTGATTTCAGGTAGATCATAAACGACAATCGTCCATAGCCAGGTAAATAATGCCTTGTCTTTTTATTCAGGATCGCATCGAGATCTTCATTCGTAAAATCAACCGATTTCTTATATGCCTTTAATAAAACAATTACTTGCGGATCAACTTCAATTGAATGAGTACCCAATTGCAAATGCAATCTTTTTAGGATATATCCCATGCTTTTCTGCAAGGATTCAAGACTATAGCGCTTGTTGATAACATTTCTGTTATGCGTTACATCCACCATCCTGTTTTGGGGATAAAACACATGGTCACATATCCTTTCTGCCAATCTTTTTGGAACTTTGGATCCCTTAAATTCCAAAACGTTCAAACGCATCGACTCATCCAAATGACGACCGATAACTTCATCATATACCTCTCTAGGTTCATATTGCCTGCAAAAAATTGGCGTTCCACAAGCAGCGGCTTCTATGATTGGCAAGCCCCTGCCTTCCGTTTGACTGGGCAATAAAATCAAAGAGGCTACATCGTATAACTGCTCAATATCTAATGGCCTTTGGTACTTTTTCTTAAACTCATTTTTATCGAACTCACTAAACAAAAAGCCCAGAAGCACTCTTGATTTGAATTCATCGGGAAGCTCTTTTAAGAAATTTTTAAAATCTTTTTTTAGTTCTTGATAATAATCCCGTTGCCCGTGAGGAATGGGTCCTGAAACAATTAAAGACAGCTTTAACTGAGGGTTGGTCATAAATTTCTCAGCAAACGAATCATAAGAAAATAAACGTTTGATCAATTTAAAGTTCAGCTCGATCGACTTTCTGCTAATGACTCGTGTTGGCTGCAGGAAAACTATATTGTTATTGACAAAATCAAATTTGTGTATGGTTTTATAACCTAATAATATAGGTTTTAAAGAGCGTTCACTTTTGGTGTGTTTTGCCGCTGTATGTACAGTAATGGTATCTTTTTTATTGGCGAAAATAGTAGACACCTGCATAAACGCTTTTATAATATCGCGCTTACTCATCTGATGCACTTTTGTATCAACAGCGGTTCCTATTAAAGCGACATTTGCCGGATTATGACCATTGATATCAATGAGGTGGTTCTGTTGAATTTTATTGATATTCACATTCATCCAGGAACGACTTTCCCATGGATAAACCATTTCGATCAACGAGAAAAACTCGCCTACGTGTGCATTGTGAAAAAAGAAATCTCTTGGGCCCTTTTTTAATCCTTTCTTTTTGATTTCCACTTCTCTATTGCCGCCTTCCCAGTAAAAATCATGGTTGTTGTTAATCACCGGAAGCCCTAAGTATTCTGAAATCAAAACCGTAGCAAGGGCCAAAGAAACATTGCCGGGATTTGAGCAAACATTAATTAAATAAAGCAAGGAAATATCGTTTTCTTCAATATAAGTTCCCAATTTTTCAACCAGCACCAGTACTTCTTCCCAAAACTTGCCAATCAGTTCATTATACTCCTTGCTCCCGCGTTCCATTCTAATTTTAAAGAAGTCGTTATACAGCGGCCAGGCATCAAAAGCCTCCATTTCGGGAATCACTTTTTTAAAAGCATCTTTTGGAATCAACTCATCTGCCTCCTGCTTAATGTCGCCCGCAATAAAGTGAACAGGGATATTTGGGTAGATGTTTTTAAAGGTCTTGGCATACTTTTCAGTTTCTACGGTAATTCCATCTATGGTAAAATAAAATGTAACAAATGCGATTCCCCCCTTTTGAAGATAGGAGTCAAACTCCTTGCTGTTTCCTTTAAAAGCTGATGTGAATTTTTTTTCTTTAAACCTGTCAATAAACAAACCCAGATCAAACCATGTATTTATTTTTTCGTTTTTTAGTTCTTTTAATATGTTTTTAATGTTCTCACTCCTTTTATCAATCATAGTTATATTTCTTAAAATGTAAACAGGGCATTCAATTTTTCTTCGAGTACCTCGTATGAAAAATATTTTTTTCCAAGCTCAAAATTAAATTCACCAATTTCTTTACATCGTTTTGGATCGTAGATGATATCAGACATTTGCTGAACCTTTTCATTGGTAAGATGGCCATCTTCTATCATTACTGTTTCAAATCCTTTATTGCCAATATCTTGCATATATACCGGTTTGTAATTATTTACAAAAATTGGCTTTTTGGCAAGTACCCCCTCTACAAAAGCATTTCCAAAACCTTCATAGGTGCTAAAATAAGTACAGGCTCTCCCGTGGGCATAAACGTCAGATAGATCTTTGTGATCCAATACTTTATGCGAGGCAAAAATGATTTGTCTGGAAAGATTTAACTCATGGATCTGGTCAATCAATTCATTATAATATTCTTTGTTTTCATCGTCATGATTATTTCCCGTGATAACAAGTTTTAATTTTTTGTCGCCTAGTTTATCAATTAAATCAATAGCTGTTTCTATTCCCTTACGCCGCACAATTCGAGTAACCTGTAATAAGGCAATTTCACCGTTTTTTACCCCGACATCTTTAAGGAAAAATTGATTTTCGGGAGTCGGAACACCATAAACGCGGTTAAAATCCATCACATTAGGCACTAAGGTGGCATCAATATTAAACCTGTTTTTAAAGGTTTCAACGCCAAAAGTATTGATGACGGCGTGCTTTACATTGGGCAGTAACAATGGAAAATTATCATCTACATATGTATTGATTTCAGGGTGAATCGACATATAACGCTCACCCCGTTCCCAATGAAAATCATGGTCATGGGTTACAATAGGCAAGCCTGTGTTTTTAATGAGCTTTTTAATAGCAATACCCATAGATAGTTGGCAGGGCAGTGCCGATGCGTTTTCTGAAAGGATCACATCAATTTTTTTATTAGTAACCCATTGAAGCAATACTCCTTCGATCATCGCAGACCATTTCTCGACATGATCCAGTAAGGCCTCCGGATCCTTATCGGGCTCAAAAAACGCTTTCCTTTGTTCCCATTCGGCTTCAGCTGAAAAAAAAGACAAAGCAGGAAAAAGAGAATCGCGTTCATAATCCATATTCCAAGACTCAAATTCTCCAGACATAATAAACACCTGATGCCCTAATTTTTTTAAGATGTCTATCCATTTTTCAGTTTCAAGTGCTACACCATCAACACCTCCTATTCTTCCAATAATAATACCTATTCGCATGCTCTTTATTTTGGGTTCGTTCCGACTAAAGATACATTTTTATAAAAAACCTAAAAGGTTTTCAAGGGTTGAATTCAATAATTTACCAGTTCAAAAATTTTAGTAAGATTTAATTATGGCTTCTGAAATCTAAGGTGATTATTTTACTAAATTGATAACTTAAAAATTTCCGTTCAAGGATAAAAACACGCCTTTTAAGTATTTTTACATACATTTTTTACAACAAAATCAATATCATTTACCGAGAAAGAGGCCTTTTAAAAAATAAAATACCTCTTTGGATTTTTACCCTGATCCGACAAGGTTTTAATACAGCTATTTGATAAATAAAGGTGATGATTTTTACTTTCAAAGTTTTGATTTTAGATGAAGGCAAGTTTCAAATACAAAAGAAACCCGGCGCAAGCGCCGGGTTTCCTGATCTAAAAAGCAATTTTAACTTAATTCAAATGAACTACTAAATTCCCTTCTATGATCTCCTTTAGGCACATTCCTTCCCATTCACCATGATTTTCCAGAGAAGGGATATTGGGATTGTTCCCGGCGTACCATTTCCATCCAATCGTATCGCCATTTATGCCTGGGCTTCCTCCATCATAAACTTTAACTCCTAAAGTCTGGCCAACACGGGATTGTTTGCCGCCATGTCCTTCATCATCTGAATTACACCCGCCTCCATGATCTGGATCATCATGGGGTTCATCTCCTTCGGAGTGATCGCCGTCAGTATGATTACCACCATTCTGGCCATTCATGTTTCCTTGTCCGGTATGTTCTTCCTCAGAATCTTCATGACCTGAATCACCTTCATCAGAACGGATATCCGAGATGACCATCGCCAAAAACCGGGCTTCATTGGTTAAAGGATCAACTTTAACTGCATACACCTCAGCAATAAATTCTCTTTTAACAAGGCCTTCTTTATTCTTCATGGTTATTTTGACTTCTCCTTTGGCCTCTTTTTTCAGATCACCTTCATGGGCATTGAACAGGACGTTGGCAAATTTTTGACTTCCTTCTTTAGAAATGTCCTCATTGCCGTGTTCGCCGCCGCCTCCGGGATTAGATAAAAATGTAACCTCGATATCACCAGTCGCTGTGAAAGCATCAACCTTCTCTTTGGTCTTAGAACTTGAAAAGGCATCCTGTCCGTCAGCAGAGGTTGGCATAAGTGCATCATCGTCACAACCGAGTAAAATCAACATAAACAAGAGTGAAAATATGTGTGAAATAGTTCTCATGCTGCCTTTATTTAATGTCTTCCTTTTCCACCACCAGGAGTACCATTGCCACCTCCATCAGTGTTACCATTGTTTCCGCCGTTACCTTTGGATTTTTCGGTGATCAATATATCCATATAGGTAAGATTGTTGGTAGCATCTTTTACAGCAATTCCACCGGTTCCTGCACCTGCTTCTGCTTCTGCAACTAATTCTTCTGGTTCTTCTTCAGGTACGATTATTTGGGTAAACTCATCAATAAAAGTATTTAAAAGTTTCGGTCCATCGGTATCAAAGCTAAATGTCAAACGGTAATACCCGGCTCCTTCGTTCAAAGTTCTTACTTTCCAGGTATAGCCATAAATGATCTTGCCTTTTACATTGATCTCTGCATTATAATAACCAGGCCCATCGCCAGCTTCATAAACTGCTTTGTTAAATATTGGGGCATTTATATCATCACCGGTCCATCCTTCACCAAGGTTCCATGTTAATTCTCCCAATTCACCTAAATTTTCAACATTCAGTTTTTGGATCATGAATCTCGCATTGTGTGAATAAACAGTTGCTAAATAATAAGGCGGATCTGTTGGAACTACAGCATCATAATAAGGTGTTGGTTCTCCAGCCTGGTTCATGGTTTGCAACCCGTGTACCTCACTGCTTCCCCAACCAAATACGTGTCGCATAGGGTATTGAGGATATTCAGGC
>JBFFLO010000150.1:0-6539 GCA_041554895.1 Lutimonas sp.
ATGCAAGGAAATAGCATCTTGCTGGATGATTTCCAAAGACTTCTTGAGAGAATTGATGGCAGGAGTGCTTCTTCTGAAATTCAACCATTCGTAAAATTCAGATTTATATTTATCGATAATTTCTTCCACTAATGGAATTTGTTTTTTTCTTTCCTCAAGCGTCTTCTTTGTCTTTTTGGACAATACATCTACATCTATAATTTTGATGTCTTCAATCTTGTTTATTTCCGGATCAGCATTCCTTGGTATGGAAAGATCGATGATCAATTGCTTTTTTTCATCAGAGATCATTTCGGTGGTTACTGTAGGGCTTGAAGCTCCGGTAGCAACAATCACAATATCCGATGCCTTTATATGATCAGTGAGATCCTGATGAGAAGCCATTTCAACTTCGATCTCCTGAGCCAACTCTTTTGCAACACTTTCGGTACGGTTTATAATGGTGATCTTATGGGCATTCAAATATTTTGCGCAACTGCGGGCAGTACTTTGACCTATGTCACCAAGCCCGTAAACCAGGATTTTTTTCGGATCTTTTTTACTGTAATGGTCTTTGATGTATTGGATGGCTGCGTAAGAAACAGTCGTAGTTCCTGAGCTGATGCTCGTTCTGTTTTTGGTTTCCTTACTTGCATGAAGGGCTACGTTGAACAACCTTTCAAGATATGCATTGACAGTATTGGCCTCTTTGGCTAAATTGAAGGCATCTTTCAATTGCCCTACGATTTCATAATCTCCAAGTATCTGGCTTTCTACACCAGTAGCAATCCTAATAACGTGTTCCGCAGCATCACTGTTTTTATAAACATAAGAAACTTTGGCAAACTCTTCAACCGTACCTTTAGAATATTCACATAGCAAGGAGATCAATTGAAAGGGATGCTTGGCGAAACCCATGATCTCAATTCGGTTGCATGTGGATAAAATAACAACACTTTTTAAATTTATTTTTTTCGCTTGAGCTAATAATTGCTTTTGATTTTCTTTACTTAAACTAAAGTTACTTCTGGTGACGACGTCAGCCTTTTGGTAATTTAAGCCTATTACGTAAAACTTTTTGCAATCTGAATTTTTAGTCATATCAGGATGATTCATTGAATTCGTGGTTTCTGTTCTTTTCGTTCAGTTTTGAACACCAAAATTACGCTACAAGAATAGTTTAAACCATGATTTTTATCACATATTTAAAGTATCCGTTATTAACAAAGAAATGACTGGAGAATACAATGAATATAGGTGATTTCATATAAACATAAAAAAATGTGTCTCGCAAAAATAGATAGATAGCTTGGGAAAAGATGTCGTTTGAAATAAAAAAAATAACGATAAAAGATTAATGGTACATGTTTAAAAAAAATGAGCAGCTATTCAGTTCCAAGAATGAAAACTATTATATTTACGCTTTTATTATTGTAAAATTAAACAAACTGTAATTTGGGAAAGAAAGGTGTTTTATTAGTGAATTTGGGTTCTCCTGACAGTACTGAAGTTAAAGATGTCAGGCGCTATTTGGATGAGTTTTTAATGGATGAGCGGGTAATTGACATTCCTTATTGGAAACGATTTTTACTTATCAAAGGAATCATATTAAATGTACGGCCGAAGAAATCTGCCGCAGCCTACAAAAAGATTTGGTGGAAGGAAGGATCACCTTTAGTGGTTATTTCTGAAAGATTTACTGAAAAAGTCAAAGAGAAGATTGACATCCCGATTGCTTTAGGGATGAGATATGGATCTATGAGCATGGAAAAGGCATTTCGGGAATTAGAGGCCCAAAACGTGACAGATGTTTATTTGATACCTTTATATCCGCATTTCGCCATGTCTTCTTATGAAACTGTCGTCGAGAAGGCAAAAGATTTGCTTTCATCTTCGTTTAAAGGAATGAAAATGGATGTGCTTGCTCCCTTTTATAATGACCCTGATTATATCAGGGTAATGAGCCAGCATTTACTGAAGGAGCTGGAGGGTTTTGATTATGATCAAATTTTGTTTTCATATCATGGTATCCCTGAAAGGCATATTTTTAAAGGCGATACAACAGGAACGCACTGTAAACTCGATAAGACTTGTTGTGAAGTTAAATCTGTGGCACATGAAACCTGTTACAGGCATCAATGTTTTGAAACTACAAAAGGTGTTGTTAAGGAGTTGGGAATAGAAGAAGGGAAGTATAGAAACTCATTTCAATCGAGGTTATTGAAGGATCCATGGTTAAAGCCTTATACGGATCATGAATTGGAGGCTATGCCCGAGCAGGGTATCAAGAAACTTGCCGTTATTACACCAGCTTTTGTTTCCGATTGTCTGGAAACACTGGAGGAAATCGCTATGGAAGGCAAAGAGGAGTTTTTAGCTTTTGGCGGCGAGGAGTTCAGGCATATCAGCTGTTTAAATGAGGATGATGCCTGGGTTGAGGTTATGGTACAATGGATTGAAAAATGGAATTCCTAAAGTAGTCCCCAATGGCTTATTTATACGTTAAATCGCTGCATATAATTTTTGTCACCACTTGGTTTGCAGGCCTTTTTTATATCATTCGGTTATTTATTTATTACAAAGAGGCAGATGAAAAGGAAGAGCCCGGCCAGTCAATCCTTAAAAAGCAATATGCCTTGATGAGCAAGAGGCTTTGGTATATCATTACATGGCCTTCTGCAGTTTTGGCTACTATTTTTGCGGTTTGGATGTTGGTCCTTCAGCCTTTTTGGCTAGAAGCAAACTGGATGTTGATCAAATTGGCCTTTGTAGCCATGCTTTTTGCTTATCATTGGTCTTGCCAGATCATGTACAACCAGATTTCAAACGGTCATTTAAAGTATTCAGCTTATGCATTAAGAATCTGGAATGAAGTAGCTACCATTATTCTTTTTGCCTGTGTATTTCTTGTGGTACTTAAAACAACACTGGGCTGGATTTTTGGCGTTGCCGGTATTGTTGGGGTATCTGTTATACTGATGCTGGGGATCAAACTTTATAAACAGATCCGGGCCAAAAGAAGTTGGGATAACTAACTGTGTTGAATGGATAGATTAAGTAAAAAGCAAAAATTATTCTTGGGTATCTTGTTTGACCTTATTGGAATGATCTCTTATGCGTTTCCTTTGATCGATGTTGTTTGGGCCCCTTTATCGGCCTATTTGATGATCAATTTATACAAAGGGAACGTAGGTAAATTAGGCGGGCTTGTTTCATTTTTGGAAGAGGCTGTTCCCGGTCTTGATTTTATTCCTTCCTTTACACTTACCTGGTGCTATGTGTACTTTATAAAAAGGACAAAGACTACTTAAAAAACCTGCCAAGTCCCATTCTTTGCAGCATCTTTTTTTCAAAATCCCAAAAGAACTTGAATTGGCCAAAGAGCCAACCCACTAAAGGAAGCGTTAGCTGATAGATTGGGAATATCAATAAAATCCTCAAAATAATATACAACAAATAGGGTTTGGTAGTTTCCGGGTCAAGGCCAAAAAAGCTGGTTACAGGACCTGCAACCCAAGCGGCAAAAGAGCCGTTAACTGCGAACACGATGATGATGGCAATTACCTGCCAGTTTGAACTTATTCCCCACCGTTCTTTCAATTTATCCATTAGGTTTCTTATTTTCGGTAAATGTAAGTATAATATAGAAATGAACAAATTTTAGATAGGATTTAACCTTGCCGGCAGCATCAGAATTAGAGGTTTTAATGACCAAAGACAACTATTTTTTTTAGTATCTTCCCCCAAATTATAAGGCACATGAAGAAATTAGCTTTGCACTGGAAAATTTTATTAGGAATGGTAATTGGAGTGGCCTTCGGGTTTCTGATGGTAAGTTTTTCAGGAGGAAAAGAAATTGTATTGGACTGGATCAAACCCTTTGGAACCATTTTTATCAACGCTTTGAAACTGATTGCGGTACCTTTGATCTTAGGTTCATTGATCTCCGGAGTATCTGATTTAAAGGATATTTCCAAGTTATCAAAAATGGGAGGAAAGACAGTTTTGATCTATTTACTGACCACTGTGTTGGCGGTAACCTTAGGTTTGGTATTGGTCAACAGCATCAAGCCGGGCCAATCCATTACTGAAGAAACCAGAACTGAGCTGGTCTCCAGTTATTCCCAAAGCACGGAAAAATTTAAAGAAGCAGCAGCCAGCCAAAAAAGTAAGGGCCCATTGCAGGCCTTGATAGAATTGGTCCCGGATAATATAATCGGAGCTTCTTCAGAGAACAAAAACATGTTGCAGGTCATCTTTTTTGCCATTTTTTTTGGAGTAGGGCTCATTCTGTTACCTGAAGAAAAAGCTAAACCTGTTAAAGATTTTTTCGCAAGTTTTAATGAGGTGATCTTAAAGATGATCGATCTGATCATGCTTGCCGCTCCATACGGCGTATTTGCTTTATTGGCAGCCTTGATCGTGGAGTCCCCAAGCGCTGATCTTTTTAAGGCCCTTGGATGGTACGCCTTAACGGTGGTCATGGGACTGGCATTAATGATTGTGTTGTACACTACTTTGGTCATGATTTTTACCGGGAAAACACCCAAAGAATTCTTGCAGGGGATATCCCCGGCTCAGTTACTTGCATTTTCAACCAGTTCAAGTGCCGCAACACTGCCCGTAACCATGGAAAGGGTTCATGAGCATTTGGGAGTGGATGAAGAAGTATCCAGTTTTGTTTTACCAATAGGGGCCACTATCAATATGGATGGTACGAGTTTATACCAGGCGGTAGCAGCTGTATTTATAGCACAGGCCTTCGGTATGGATCTTTCTTTGGGAGTCCAGCTGGGAATCGTAGCTACTGCGACTTTGGCCAGTATTGGATCGGCAGCGGTTCCGGGGGCAGGAATGGTGATGCTGGTGATCGTTCTGGCACAGGCCGGAATTCCGGAAGCCGGATTGGCACTTATTTTTGCAGTAGACAGGCCTTTGGATATGTGCAGAACCGTTGTGAACGTTACAGGTGATGCAACGGTTTCTATGTTGGTGGCAAAATCGGAAGGTAAATTGGGCACTCCTGTGGTACATGACTGGAATGACGACTATAAAAAGCAATAAATTATATTTTACAGATCATCAGGGCATAAAAAAAGTGGCCTAAGCCACTTTTTATTCAAAGGTTACCAGCGTATCAGCACACTGCCCCAGGTAAACCCGCTGCCAAAGGCCGCAAGCAAGACAATGTCGTTTTCCTTGACCCTGCCTTTTTCCCATGCCTCGCTCAGGGCGATCACAATGGAGGCGGCTGTCGTGTTTCCGTAATTCATGATATTGTTATATACCTGCTCGTCTTTGAGTTTAAACTTTTGCTGGATAAATTGGGAGATCCTTAAATTTGCCTGGTGAGGAATGAAAAGGTCAATATCCGTGGGTCCCATATGATTGGTTTCCAAGGCTTCCATGATGACTTCGCTGAATCTAACAACTGCATTTTTAAACACAAAAGTGCCGTCCATATAAGGGAAATAAGAAATATCTTCTTCTTTCGAAGCCAGGATTTCGGGTACCCAATGTTTAATGCTTGGGGATTCCACGATTAGTTTATCCGCATATTTTCCTTGACTGTGCAAATGAGAAGACAAAATACCCTTTTGGTTGTCTTCGGTTCTTGAAAGCACGCAAGCCCCTGCGCCATCGCCAAAAATTACTGAAACACCTCTTCCGCGAGTTGTTTTATCAAGGCCGTTACTATGGTATTCAGAACCAATGACCAGAATGTTTTTGTACATCCCGGTTTTGATGAACTGATCTGCGGTAGAAAGGGCATATACAAAACCCGAACATTGATTTCTTATGTCCAGCGCGCCAACAGTTTTCATTTCGAGCATGTCCTGAATTTGTACCCCGCAACCCGGAAAATAAAAGTCAGGGCTTAAAGTGGCAAAAATGATAAAATCAATATCGTCTTTTGTTAAGCCTGATCTTTCAATCGCTTTTTCAGCAGCTTTGGCACCCATTGTGGCAGAAGTTTCATCAGAACCTTCCTTGATCCAATGCCTTTGTTTGATACCTGTTCTTTCCTGAATCCATTCATCGTTGGTATCCATGATTTTTGACAGGTCGTCATTGGTGACAATGTTGTCAGGCACATAAAAGCCGAGACCCGTAATTTTAGAATTAAACATAAGGATGTATTATTTAGTTTTAGTCTAGATTTTTGAAAATGAAGTCTGATCTATATTGCTTCCATTGCCAATTATAAAATTTAGGCTCTTTAAGCGTAACTCCAATAATCAAAGATACATAATTCATTGGATTTTCTTTTATGTGGGTTCTTTATAAGGAGCTGCCCTGATTCAGTGAAATTGTGTCATCTTGTCATGATAACTCTTTTGGTATTCGTTTTGATTAGGCTAGGTGTACATATTAAATTTATAAATAGAATAATTATGGCAAAAGGAAAAATTAATGTAGCTGTTGAGAATATATTTCCGTTGATAAAGCGTTTTTTATATTCTGATCATGAAATCTTTTTAAGAGAACTGATTTCAAACGCAACAGATGCGACTTTAAAGTTGAAGCACCTTTCATCTATAGGTGAATTCAAAGGAAAT
>JBFFLO010000151.1:0-6511 GCA_041554895.1 Lutimonas sp.
CCGTGTTGGGCCAGTTTCTTAGCAGAAGCAAGACCCAAACCTCTGGAGCCTCCTAATATCAGGGCCCAATCACTATTTTTAAATTCCTTTACCATTCCAATAATACGCGTTGTGCGGAAAACCCTGGCCCAAAACTCAGCATAAGGCCTTTTTCCCCTGTTTTAATTTCCCTTTCCAAAAATCGCTCAAGCACATATAATACCGTGACACTTGACATATTCCCATACATTTTTAGCACATGCTTGGTATCATCAATGTTTTTACCCAAAGAACCAAATAATGCCTCGACAGTTTGCACGATTTTCTTTCCTCCCGGATGAAAAATCAAATGATCAACATCTTCGATCCCAATTCCATTTCTTGCCAAAAAAGGATGAATGATGGCGGGAAAATGATTTGATATGGTTTCGGGAACCGACTTGTCAAGTACCATCTGCAATCCTGAATTTTTCAATTTAAAACCCATCATTTGTTCTGCATCATAAAAATGATACATCGCCTGATCAAGAATAGTTGGTCCGTGATCTTCAGGACAGGACGATAAAATTACACTTGCTGCCCCATCTCCAAAAATAGCAGCACTTACGATATTAACCATGGAAAAATCTTCTATTTGAAAGGTTGCCGTGGGAGATTCCACCGCCACAACTGCAGCTCTTTTTCCCGGGTTGGCCTGTAAAAAATTTTTGGCATAAATAATACCAGAAACTCCTGCGGCACATCCCATTTCTGTCACAGGAAGTCTAACCACATCTTGTTTCATTCCCAATCTGTTGATCAAATAAGCATCTAATGAAGGGATCATGATACCAGTGCAACTGACCGTTATCAAAAAATCAATATCATTGGGGTTCAGTGAAGACTTTGACAGCGATTTTTTAAGACATGACTCGGCCAGGACAATCGACTCTCTTTCATAGATGTCATTTTTTTCCTCAAAAGAAGTTTTGTTGAATACCTCCTCCGCATCCATAATAGAATACCTTCTATCAACGCCTGCATTTTCAAAAATTTTAATGACTTTTCTTTTAAAGCGCTCTTCCTGCCCGTCAAGCCAAAGGTGCAAAAAAGGAATAATTTCTGAGGTATTCCTTGTGTATTTTGGCAAAGCCTTTGCTACCGATATAATTTTAACGCTCATATGCTTGTTTTCATAATCCATTGATATCTAAATGCCCACTTCCAGGTAATATCGCTTTTTAATTGTAATTGATCTGCAAAATATTGTAATTCCTCTTTTTTGAATCCTCTGCGAATGGAAACAAGGCCATCATTTCTAATAATCTTATTATTGATAAAGAAGCTAATTACACTAAATAAGAAATAAGCCAATTTGTTGCGGTGAAGATCGTTTACAACGATCCCTGTACTTGCCTGACCTTTAAGAAGATGCAGTTTATCCAGTATTTCTTCATCATTCAGGTGGTGCAGGAAAAGTGTGGACAGCACAATATCATAATGCAGCTCTTTAAACTCATCTGAAAAGATGTTCATTTGCAAATAAGTAATATCCTCAAATCCCAAAGATAAAAGGGTTGCGTATTGAATACTGTCCTTATTCGCGTCTATACCTATCAATTTAAATTTATAACCCAGCTTTTTACCGAATTTGGAAACCCTTCTCAGCATGTCGCCATTACCGCATCCCAGATCAGCGATGACCAGTTCTTTTTCTTTAGGCAGCTTCTTGATCAGTTTGTGAATTCCGTTCAGGCTAACTTGATTGCCCCCCAGCCATTTATTGATCTTCGAAAGTATATCCAGATTATCTCTTAAAGCTTTTCCTTCTAAAGTAAAATCATCCATGATCTCTCTTTCATCGGTCCTGAATGTTGTATCTATCATATGCTTTCAATTAATTTGCCATGAGTCATGCTGATAATGCGCCTTACCAGTCCAGGAAAATTTTTAACCCAATTGATCATGTGTAAAGCCATTGATTTAAGGGTAAACAGACTGGCCAGCAACCTGCCTGTTCCTATTCTTAACTTAAAGGCCCTATCCCATTGTCTCTGATACCTTTTTTCTACTTCATTTCTTGACAGCCCTTGTTCAAAATATTGTATGATCAGGTTTGAAGCCATTTTTGCTCCTTGAATTGCCATGCTCATGCCATTCCCGCATAAGGGATGTATCATACCGGCGCTATCTCCGCACATCAAAATATGATGCTCTACAACCGGTTTAGAGGCAAATGATATCTGGCTGATACTTAAGGGTTTTTCAAAGGTGCTGGTTGCATTTTTAAAAATCCCTTCAAGGGTTTGGTTCTTACAAAGAACCTTAACCTTGAAGTCATTGATGTTTTTATACTTTTTAAACTCATCATATTGTGCGATATAGCAAATATTGACCAGGTTATTTTCAATTTTTGACACTCCGCAATACCCCCCGTAAAAATGGTAAAGACCAACTAAGTCTTCAGGATAATCAACTTTATAATGCTCCTTTACTGCCAAATAAGGTGCCTTGGAGTTCAAAAAACCCCTTTTGAGTTTCTGGTCCAGGTTAGAGCGCTTACCAAAGGATCCTATCACAAATGTACCTTCCAGGGTACCAGTTTCCTTTAGATTCAGGTAAAATCGATCATTTTTAAATTTTACATCCAGGACGGTATCATTCACAAGGTTGACGCCGTTATTGATAGCATGATTTAATAATGCGTGATCAAGCGCATAACGGCTCAAACTAAATCCTCCCAGGGGTAACTTCACGCGTACAGCCCTTCCTTTCATAGCGCTTAATTCAAAATAATCAATCTTTTTGGCTCCAAAATCAAAGGGGTCAAAACCCAAAGACCTCAGGTAAGGCAACACTTCATTAGACAGGTATTCTCCGCATACTTTATGCCTTGGATAACAGTTTTTCTCGATTAAAGTAACCTGTATTCCAAAACGCGATAAATGAAGCGCACTGGTCAATCCGGCCAGCCCGCCACCAATAATGATTATATTTTTTAAGGACATTCTTTTCACTCAATTTTTAAAGCTATAAGATACGTTTATTTTGATAATGACAAATCGCGAGGTATCATTTCAGGTTGATCATATCATTTTAAGTGATCAGCTATTGAATTTAAGCTTATTCAGCGCATTCCCTTTCAATTGTAATATGTATTTTTATGAAGAAAATTGATAATATCTATAGTACCATATAAAAATATGATAGTAATACTATCAATAATTAATAGTAATACTATTATATTTGCTGGAAATCATCGAAAACCTGTTTTGTGAATATCATTTTGTTTCAGAATGTATATTGCACTTACTGTAGTTTTATCATGAATTATATGACCTAAAAATGGAAAAACAAAATTTGACACCTTGGCAGCGTTTTATCAGCCTGCTTGAATTGGATAAAAGAGACATCAGGCAAGTCTTTTATTATGCTATATTTGCCGGTTTAGTGGCTTTATCTCTTCCTTTAGGCATACAAGCCATCATTAATTTGATACAGGGAGCACAAGTTTCAACTTCTTGGATTGTACTGGTTATCGTAGTGACGCTTGGGGTCGCCTTTCAAGGCGTACTCCAATTGATGCAGATACGGATTCTTGAAAACATTCAGCAAAAAATATTTATGCGTTCCTCATTCGAGTTCGTATATCGTTTCCCTAAAATAACCTTAGCTGAATTAGGTCATGATTACCCCCCTGAATTGGCAAACCGGTTTTTCGACACCCTGACCGTACAAAAAGGCTTATCAAAGATCCTTATCGATTTTCCAGCTGCTCTATTGCAAATAATCCTGGGCTTGTTACTCTTGTCATTCTACCATCCGTTCTTTATTCTTTACGGCATCCTATTAATTCTGTTAGTGTTTTTACTCTTTAAGTCAACAGCTAAAAAAGGATTGGAAACCAGCTTGTTGGAGTCAAAAAAGAAATACAATGTAGCTCATTGGATTCAGGAAGTGGCACGTTCCCTGATCAGTTTTAAAATTTCCGGGAGTACTAATCTGGCTATGAAAAAGAATGATGAATTAACTGCCGCATATCTGGATGCCAGAGAAAGTCATTTTAAGGTTTTAATGCATCAATTTACCCAGATGATAGGATTTAAGGTGCTGGTTACTTTAGGTTTGTTGCTGATAGGAGGTCTGCTTGTAATAAACCAGCAGATGAATATAGGACAGTTCGTTGCAGCTGAAATTATCATACTGCTGTTAATCAGTTCTGTTGAAAAAGTGATTACAGGCTTGGAATCATTTTACGATGTGCTTACATCCCTTGAAAAAATTGGACAGGTAGTCGACAGGGAATTGGAGAAACAAGAGGGTGAAGATCCATTCGCTCAGAAAAAAGGGTTGACCATAGAATTGAATGATATAAAGTATAATGGGCCGGATGGACAAGAAATCCTTAAAGGGGTCACTTTTGCCTTTTCATCAAAAGACAGGATCCATTTAAGTGGCGTTTCAGGTTCTGGTAAAACGACCTTGTTAAAAATTATCTCAGGTTTGATCGAACCATCTTCAGGGGCATTATATATCAACGATATTTCGAAGCAAGCCATATGGCCCAATGCCTACAGGGCTAACATCGGACAGGTTTTACCCGGCCAAACCCCATTCGAAGGAAGCATCCTGGAAAATATTGTATTCGATAACAAAGATTTCGACAGTGAACGGTTAAATGAAGTCCTGCGACAATTGGGTTTAATTGATTTTATAAAGAAGCAGCCAAATGGAATACATACAGTGATCCATCCGGAAGGCCATAAAATTCCAATAACCATATCCAAACGGATCTTATTGGCTCGTGCAATTCTCCATGACCCCAAGTTGCTTGTCCTAAAAGATCCCCTGGAATATTTTGAGGCTGAAGAAGTTAAACGGATCATTGATTATCTGGTTGCACCTGAAAGAAACTGGGCGCTGATCGTGTCTAGCAACAATCCGATGTGGAAGAAAAACTGTACACAAACCTTAGTTCTGAATAATGGAACTATAATGAAAAATATCGCTTAAGATGCTTAATATATCTCATCATAAACTAAATAAGAAGGTACCCATGACTGGTTACGCTTCGTATTCAAGGGCTTTTGACAGGGTGCACTTTAAGCTTTTTAACAAGTTTGTTGGTGGCTTTTTTATCGTATGTTTTATCATACTGTTCTTGCCATGGACCCAAAATGTAACTGCCGATGGCTATGTAACCACCCTAACCCCAGATCAAAGGCCTCAAACCATTCAGTCTCAAATTCCGGGACGGATAGAAAAATGGCACGTCAGGGAAGGTGATTTTGTAAAGAAAGGAGATACTATTCTTCATATTTCTGAAATAAAAACGGAATATCAGGATCCAAAACTTATTGAAAGAAGCAGGTTACAGCGTGATGCAAAGCAAAACTCGGTCATGTCTTATAAGCAAAAGGTTTCTGCCTTGGAAAAGCAAACTTATGCGATCAAGAAAGAAAGAGAGTTAAAACTTTCTCAGGCAAAAAACAAATTACTGCAGTCTCACCTAAAAGTTAAAAGCGACAGTATGGACCTGGGAGCAGCAGAGATCAATTATAAAATTGCAGAAATACAATACAAAAGATCACTGACCCTGCAAAAAGAAGGCTTAAAACCAATGACTGATGTCGAGCAAAAGAACATCAAGTTACAAGGAGCACAAGCCAAACTTATCTCCCAGGAAAACAAGTTGTTGGCAAGCAGAAATGATGTCATTAATGCAGAAATAGAGATCAACCGGATCTCTGCTGAATATGCTGACAAACTAGCGAAAGCCCAAAGCGACAAATTCACCGCACTTTCCAGTCAATTTGAAGCCGAAGTAGAAACGTCAAAATTAGACAATACCACTTCTAATTATGAAATCCGAAATAGCTTGTATTATATAACAGCACCATTGGATGGTTACGTAAATAAAGCGATAAGAGCCGGGATAGGAGAAACGTTCAAAGAAGGAGAATCTCTGGTCGGCATCATGCCGGTTAACTATGAACTGGCAGTAGAAACATTTGTCGAACCATTTGACCTCCCATTAATTCATAAGGATGAAAAAGTGCGGATACAATTCGATGGATGGCCTGCCATATTTTTTAGCGGATGGCCAAATGCTGCCTTTGGAACTTTTGCCGGAAAAGTAGTAGCCGTAGAAACTTTTATAAGTAGCAATGGTAAATTTAGGGTCCTGATTGCTCCTGATGAAGAAGAGAACGCATGGCCAAAAAATGTACGCGTCGGATCTGGAGCCTACACTATCGCATTGTTGGAGGATGTTCCTATTTGGTATGAAATATGGAGAAAATTAAATGGTTTTCCACCTAATTACTATACACCAGATTCAAAATCGGTTGAAAATAAATCTAAAGAATAACACCATGAAAAAGTTTATAATTTATATACTTTTTTTTATCGCTACCTATAGTGTACAAGCCAATAATCCTATAAAAAATGTCTTCAGCTTTGAAGAGTTCTTGGGTTATGTCAAGAAACACCATCCCTTGGTCAAACAGGCTAACCTGGCTTTAAATATAGGAGAAGCCAACCTTTTAAAGGC
>JBFFLO010000152.1:0-6500 GCA_041554895.1 Lutimonas sp.
TAGCTACAGACGATGTCAAGGAAGGATTTTATGGATCGGATCTCTTTAATAATATCGGCTTTCAGGATGGAGATAAAATCGTAAAAGTAAATGGGGAAGTCCCCGTCAATGTTCTCGATGTCAACAGGCATCTTTTCCTGAGGGATATAGCTAATATTGAAGTAAACCATCCTGATGGTAGTTCAGAGGTCATTGATCTACCTGAAGATATTGGATTACAAATGTGGCAAACTGGCAATATGGATGCCTTCAATCCGCGAATTCATGCAATTCTCGACAGTATTGCACCTGGTACTCCGGCCTTTGAGGCAGGATTGAAAAAAGGCGATATCCTGATTTCTATAAATGATCAAAACATTTCCTATTGGGATGAATTCACCGAACTTGTTGTTAACAATCCTGAAAACACGGAAATGAAAGTCACTGTTGAAAGAGACGGTGCTGTACAATCATTTATGATTACACCTAGTGATGATCAAAAATTAGGCGTTTATCCCAAGGGATACACTGAGGATGTAATTATCATAAGTCATAAAGATTATTCCTTTTCAGAAAGCATTGGACCTGGAATTTCCAAGGCATACTGGACTTTGAGAGATTATATGGGACAGTTCAAATATGTGTTTACTGAAAAAGGTGCTACTCAATTAGGAGGTTTTATAACAATTGGAAGTATCTTTCCTTCTAAGTGGGACTGGATGTCCTTTTGGAATATCACTGCCCTGCTTTCAATTATGCTTGGGTTTATGAACTTATTGCCAATTCCCGCTTTAGACGGTGGACATGTTGTTTTTACCCTGTATGAGATCATTAGTGGTAGAAAACCAAGTGATAAGTTCTTAGAATATGCTCAGATCACTGGATTTATCATCCTGATTTCCTTGTTGCTATTCGCAAATGGCAACGACATTTACAAGTGGATCACAGGACAACTCTAAAATTTTGGTTTAACATGAAGCTTGTCATTTTACCTGCGTAAAAAATTTCACCTTGCTGAGAAGCTGCTAACACAGATACCATCGATTAAGGTTGTTACCTGTCCACTGCTGGCATGTCTCCTTTTCGATGCATCCTGGCCAGCTTTTTACCTTTCTCCTGTAATTAAAGGGCTTCTGTGACATATTATTTAATCAAAATAAGATATACCGGGAAAATTAACCAAAAAAAATCCCCACTGAAAAGCGGGGATTCTATATATTTTCTTATCGCGTGTTCAGTCTACTAAAATGATAATCTTGTTATCACTCATTTCAATTGTTCCGCTATTTATTTGTAAAACTTTACTTCCATTATCACCATTTGAAAATTGACTTTCATAAGCCTCATCCAAAGTGAAATTTCCGTTTATCCTGACCTTTCCCTCTTGAAGCAATGATACTATGGGAGCATGGTTGTTAAGTATTTGAAACTCACCTACAATACCAGGTACACTAACAGTATCCACCTCTCCCTGAAATATGCTTGCTTCAGGTGTTACAATTTCTAAAAACATAGTTTATGGTTTATGCTTCGGTCAACATTTTTTCTCCAGCCTCAATAGCTTCCTCAATAGTTCCTCTAAGGTTAAAGGCAGCTTCAGGATATTTATCCAATTCACCATCCATAATCATATTGAAACCTTTAATGGTATCCTTAATGTCAACCAATGTTCCAGGGATACCTGTAAATTGCTCCGCTACATGAAATGGCTGAGATAAGAATCTTTGAACACGACGTGCCCTGTGAACGATCAATTTGTCCTCTTCACTCAGTTCCTCCATACCAAGGATCGCAATGATATCCTGTAATTCTTTATATTTCTGCAAAGTTTCCTTTACCCTTTGAGCCGTATCGTAATGCTCATCCCCTAAAATTTCTCTGCTCAAAATCCTGGAAGTTGAATCTAATGGATCAACCGCAGGGTAAATCCCCAATTCCGAGATCTTTCTAGAAAGAACAGTTGTTGCATCCAGGTGGGCAAACGTAGTTGCCGGTGCAGGGTCAGTCAAGTCATCCGCAGGTACATATACTGCCTGAACAGAGGTGATAGAACCATGCTTAGTAGAAGTAATTCTCTCTTGCATGGCTCCCATTTCAGTTGCCAAGGTTGGTTGGTATCCTACCGCAGATGGCATACGTCCCAATAAGGCAGATACCTCAGAACCAGCCTGTGTGAATCTAAAAATATTATCGATAAAGAATAAAATATCCTTTCCTTGTCCGTCTCCGGCTCCGTCTCTAAAGTATTCTGCAATGGACAATCCTGAAAGGGCAACACGGGCACGGGCTCCTGGAGGCTCATTCATCTGACCAAACACAAAGGTAAGTTTCGAATCTTTTAATCCATTCATGTCGACCTTATCAAGGTCCCATCCTCCTGCTTCCATAGATTTTTCAAACTCCTCACCATATTTTATAATGCCAGATTCAAGCATTTCTCTCAACAAATCATTTCCTTCACGAGTTCTTTCTCCTACTCCTGCAAACACAGATAAACCACCATGACTCTTCGCAATATTGTTGATCAGCTCCTGGATAAGAACTGTTTTACCAACTCCGGCTCCACCGAACAAACCAATTTTCCCACCTTTAGAGTAAGGCTCAATAAGGTCAATAACTTTGATTCCGGTAAATAAAACCTCGGTAGAAGTTGAAAGGTCTTCAAAATTTGGCGCTGATCTGTGGATTGGCAAACCATTCTCCCCGTCCTTTGGAAGTGCTTTCAATCCATCGATAGGGTCTCCATTAACATTGAACAGTCGTCCGTAAATTTCTTCCCCAACCGGCACCTTAATAGGGTTTCCTGTTGAAATAACTTCCACTCCTCTGCTTAAACCATCCGTTGAATCCATAGCGATACATCTAACTACATCTTCACCAATATGCTGTTCAACTTCAAGAATCAATATAGAACCATCTTCTCTCTTAATTTCCAAGGAATCATAAATCTTTGGAAGTTGGTTCTCGGATGAAAATTCAACATCAACTACCGCTCCTAAAATTTGAGAAACTCTACCTGTGATCTTTGCCATTCTTATATAATATTTATTATTCTTTTTTGCCTTCTGATCCATTCCAGAATCAGATTAAATACATTTTTGTTTTGCGGTGCAAAGATATGTTTTTAATGCAAAAGTTAAACTTTTTTTTGATTATTTTTTTAAAGTCAGAATCTCCTCAACCACAGTTGTTTTAGCCTCCTGTGAAAGCTAATCCTGTGGCTGCATTCCAGGACCTTTTTGGACTAGTTGAAACAGCCAATAAGCCCTTCAGGATCGTCTTTACAGGTCACTTGGATTGCGCTGGTCGGTACCTTAGTTTCATCAAAATACAGTAAGAATTACCAGGTAAAGCCTTAAAGCAAAAGATCCGTCTGGGACGGATCTTTATATAATTGTTGGGTATTTTCTTTATTAACGAAGGGCAGCAGAATAGATGGTTGGAAAGTCTCCTATATCATATAATGCTCCGGCTTCTTCGAAGTTCGAATCATAAGTATCATCAATAAGCTTCAACATTTCATTTGCCAAAACGGCATTTCCCCTTGCTGTTAAATGAATACCATCAAGTGAAAAAAGACCTCCGAACAGAAACTCACCAGTCAATGTAAAACCATCGCTAGAATAACCGTTTTCAGAAATTTCGCTGAGCAGTGAATACGTATCAAAAACCGGTAATCCTGCATCGGCAGCTAGTTGATCAATGGTTTGATTGAATGCCATATTGGCTTCATTAATTTCTGCTTGCTCCGAGGGAACAAGGACAAAGTTGTCTGCCATGGGGTAAGTCAAACCATTAACAGATAGTTGCCCGGCAAACTCAGGCGGTACTCCCATACCTACTAAGCTCTGAAAATAATCCGTATTTACCTCAGCAATAGCAGACTGGCTCGTTAACAAAATCATATCACCTTCATTCGCCTGTCTTGACTGACCATATTGAGCAGAGAGAATTGTTGCTGTAAGCTCGTCCAGCCCTCCAAACATCAGCGCTTGTTTTAGAGGACCTGAAATATTCACCAATGATTCATCGAATATAACAATAGGGCTTGCTTCAGTTTCTGAAAAAACGACAGAACGGTCAGGAAAACCAATTGCTGCGAAAGCCATATTCAACTGGGCATAGGCTCCGTTCAATAAAGGGATCTGCTGAGCATAGTCAGGATTTGAAGGGCTTAACGGATCAAAAGGAACAGTTGTAAAAAAAGGATGTTTCAATATATTTGATATATTAGCGACGATCCCTTTGGCTCCAGTTGAAGATAAGTTCCCTATCACAGCTGCCATCGAAGCGTCGAATACATTTTTATCAGTTATTTCACTTGATCCATTTCCTCCGGAAGATGCATAACCCAACACATCATTGGCTCCAATCCTAAGCGTAAAGAAAGTAGGATTAGCTGCGATCGCATCCCCAAGAACACTTGCATCAGGACTGGAAGCCATTCTGACGAAATAGGGGTTTGCAAGCCCCAGCTGAAGGTTTGCAATATTGCCGTAACCAGGAGCCAGTAAGTGAAAACTCCTTGCTCCGGGAACCCCCATATTGTTATAAGGGCCAGGCTGTATATTGGTCAATTCTGTGGTAGGCGGTCCGGGTAAGAAGCCAAGATCCGCCCCATTAAAAAACAATCTGGGACCAAATGGACCCGGAATTTGAGTACCATTAAACAGCAAGCCTCCTGTATTGTCATTCATATAAGGCTGGGTAAATGTTCCACCACCGGTAAGTGCCATTTTCTGTGCAAGCAAATTCGGATATGAATTATCTTGACCCGCTATAAATAAGGCCCCATCCGCTAGGCCCGCCGTAGATGAATTTCCAAGCGCTATATAGTTTGTAAAATCGGCCTCTCCAGAAACAACTGCAACCGGCGGCTCAATTTCTCTATCATACTTACCTTGTTCGCATGAAGACAGGGCAACAATCATTAAAAGAGCCCATATATAATTTATTCTAAACATTGTTTTCTTTTTTAATTTGATTATTGATTGAACACCCATGAAACAAAAAATTGTGAGCCGATAAATGGCGAGCCCGGTGCACTTTGATACTCCTGTCCTCCAAGATTGGCTCCACCCAGTTTAAACATGGATTTGATCTTTGGCACAAAATAATTGATCTGGGCGTCTCCCACTGTTCTCTGAGGGATAACCGCATTGGCAATAGTAGATTGCCATAAGTATTCATCACTCCATCTTACGTTTATATTAAATCCAAGATTGCCTACAATATTCTGGCTTCCTAATGAGATTTTAAATTTGTGCTCCGGTGTATTGAATCCAGCTGAAAAATTTGGATCAGATGACTGATCGAAATCAAATTTTGCCAAGGTATAACTCAACCCTACATCCAGCTTTTTCAATAACCTGGTATTTAACCCGATACTACCTCCGTATGATGAAATATCTGCATTTGAATTGGTGTACGTCTGAAAAGCGGTGACATTCCCTGTAATAAGATCTGCTATACCCGAAGCATCTGCTGTTGTTCCGGTATTTGGGGTTACTACAAATGTGTTACTAATAAAGTCCTCATATTTACTGTAGTATCCTGAAACATCAAGGTATATTTTCCTAAAAACACCCCTGTATCCCAAGTCAAAGGACTGTATCCTTTCGGGCTGTACCAAATCTGTCTCGATGGCTTCAAGCACAGTAGGGTTGCCTGTCGCCTGAAAGGCTTGTACAGAAGATAAAGAATAGGAATCAGTATATACCTTCCTGCCCGTAAGATCGGTATTGGGCAGGTCCCGGTCCAAATTCGCAGGAGAAGATCCTACTAAAATAGCGCGACCGGCATCAAGCCCTATAAAAAGGTCCTGGGTCGTCGGATACCTGAAACCTGTTTGAAATGATGTTCTCAGGTTGTGATTTCTTGCTTCATCGACAGCAAACGTAACTGAGGCCCTGGGTGAAAAATTACCATCATAAAATTCATTCTTGTCATAGCGTATGGAAGCCTGTAGCTTCAACCTGTCATTCACCAATTTTTTAATGGCTTGAACATAGGCACCATACTCACCATATTTGATCGGGCCATCGTAATCTGTAAAAATAGTTCCTTGAGAATTTAAAGAGTATTGACGATAAGACCCCCCAACCTGAAGATCCCATTTATCATCAAGGAGTCGGGCAAAATTATAATTTCCCTCTCCAACGTACATTTTTGTCTGATCAATGAATTTTGAACCTGTTTCCAGATCACCATCTGATGTAATCCGATCGAACAATTCATTGAATAATGGAGAACCAGGCTTAGGCGTGGTAAGCTCATTGGAATCTGCAAAAATTCTGGCCTGGGCATGAGCCTGGTCGTTATTCGCGCCTCCAATAACAGCACCTAAATAACCTTCTAAATACTCACCAAACCAAGTCTGTGCCCCTTCTTTTGCTATATTGACTCCTGTAAAAAGCATGTCATATGAATCTCCGGCATCTTCAGTAGTCATATACCCCCTTACAAAAAAGTCCTTGTTTCTGATCTCTAATTTATGCTGTTGAATTAAAAAGTTTTTGATA
>JBFFLO010000153.1:0-6461 GCA_041554895.1 Lutimonas sp.
CAGCGATTCATTGCTGTTCAAAAAACAAAACATATGAGTGAACAATCGGAAGAAATGTCTTTTTTGGGGCATCTGGAGGTTTTAAGATGGACCCTGGTAAGGTCTTCTTTATCTATTATTGCTTTTGGAATGGTCGCTTTTATGATGAAGGATTTTATTTTCAATTCCATTCTTCTGGCACCAAAAGATCCACAGTTTTTTACGTACAGATTTTTATGTACAGTTTCAAAAAGTTTTGGAACAGAGGGCTTTTGTATTGATGAGATACCCTTTATCGTGCAAAGCAGGACCATGGCTGGGCAATTTTCTGCGCATATCTGGACGTCTATTGCATTTGGTTTTGTCATGGCCTTTCCTTATATCATTTGGGAAGTTTGGAAGTTTATCAAGCCTGCCCTTTATGCTAATGAGCAAAAGAATGCCAGAAGTTTTATCATCATTACTTCCGTGCTGTTCTTTTTGGGAATCCTTTTCGGATATTATGTGATCACCCCTCTTTCCATCAATTTTCTTGGAAGCTATCGGGTGGCAGACGAAGTCAAGAACAATTTTGACTTGAGTTCTTATACAGGACTCCTCAAGGCATCTTGCCTGTCTGCAGGGTTTATTTTTGAACTACCCATTATCATATACTTTTTGACCAAAATGGGACTTGTAACCCCCGAATTCCTAAAAACATATCGTAAATATGCCTTGGTCCTGGTACTGATCCTGGCAGCGGTTATTACACCACCGGACATTATCAGTCAGGTTATAGTAGCGATCCCGATGATCATTCTATACGAAGTAAGCATTAAAATTTCTAAATTTATCGTCAGGAAACAAAAAAAGGCAGAGGAGAATGAAGCCCTGGCCAAGAAATAATTGATGGATATTGACCTTAACATAAAATCCTATAGGAATAAGCACGAAAAATTTAACGAATTGCTTGCCGTTTTGAAGAAAATTACCGTGAAGTATCCTTTTGAAGAAACCAGGTCTGACAGGCTTAAAAGAACAACTCCTTTCATCATTCAGTGAAAAGGGCTTTATGACAACTATAAACGGGACAAGAAACTATGATCTTAAGAGCAGAAAATATTATGAAAATGTACGGAAACAGGACTGTGGTAAAAAGCATTTCTCTTGAGGTACAACAGGGAGAGATCATCGGATTACTGGGCCCCAATGGTGCAGGAAAAACAACTTCCTTTTATATGATTGTAGGGATGATCAAACCCAATGAAGGTAAGATTTTCCTTGACGATACCGAGATCACGCATGATTCCATGTACAAAAGGGCGCAAAAGGGAATTGGATACCTGGCGCAGGAAGCCTCTGTTTTTAGAAAATTATCCGTTGAAGACAACATCATGTCTGTACTTCAATTTACAGACCTGAGCAAAACGGAACAAAAAGAAAAGCTGGAATTACTGATCGAAGAATTCAGCCTTGGACATGTTCGAAAAAACCGTGGTGATCTTTTATCTGGTGGGGAAAGAAGAAGAACGGAAATCGCAAGAGCATTGGCCTCTGACCCTAAATTCATCTTGCTTGATGAACCCTTTGCCGGAGTTGACCCCATAGCAGTTGAAGACATTCAGAGCATCGTTGCTCACTTAAAAGACAGGAATATAGGGATCTTGATCACAGACCACGATGTACAGGCCACATTGGCCATTACAGATAAGACCTATTTGATGTTTGAAGGAGGCATTTTAAAAGAAGGTACGCCTAAAGAACTGGCCGACGATGAATTGGTACGAAAAGTATATTTAGGAGAAAGCTTCGAACTTAAAGAAAGAAAGAAAAAACTCAATTTGTAAAAAAACCCTATTACCGGATGGTAATAGGGCATACATACAAACAAATCTGAAAAATTTATTAAAAATCTTTCCAGATGACTTTAAGCTTTAATGTTCACCTGTTTCTATTCCTATGATTTTACCGTTCTCATTGATCAATAAATAATGAGACCAGGTTCCTTTCTCTACTTTGAATTTATATATATTGATATCCTTCTTTTTCACAAAGGTCACCTCATTGGATATTTTATAATTTGAATAATCTTTTAATGATTCTTTTACCTTTACCGGTGTTTTCTCCTTGGTTGTTTTATAAACCGCTTTCTCTTTTTTCTTTCCCTCCTGAGCGAAACTACCCTGAACGCTAAATAACGCGAAGACAAAAAGCATGATGATAATTTTAAAACTTTTCATGGTTAATGGTTTCTTTTAATATTAAACAAATAGTTAGCGGGGGAGTTGATTATATTAGTTCTGTCGGAGTTTATCCAATCGTTGAAAAACTTAAGATAACGAACAACATTAAAAACAAGATTATTTTGATCTTTTTCATAGCTCCAAAATTTATATTCTTTTTTACAATTTTCTTTTTCTAACACTACCACCTGGGGCTTCCTCTTCTAGATTCAAAATCATATCCTAATGTCAACATATGAGTCCCTCCATGATTTAACTCATTTGCTTCATTAATATTGTATTGAAATGCATATCCTACATAAAAATCTTTCTTTTTTAGGCCTAAAAGCGGTACAATTGCTAGTGGTTCAAAGCTTTGGTCATTTAAAAATCTTGTGCTAAAACCTGCCCAATAGTATCCGTCATCAGTCATTTTTTTGGCTTTTATGTTGATATCAGAGACCGATCTGGTATCACTTTCAAAATATTTGAAATATAAGGAGGGCTCCAATTCCCATTCTCCCTGCTTCAATTCGAATACGTAACCCGTATAGATATAGTAGTTCCTTAATTTTTTAGGTTCTGATTCGTCAAAAGCCTTTACGTTTTTGTTTAAGATATTTGCGGCGTTAAAACTAAAATAAAAGCCTTGCAGCTTATAAAGAAAAGCCGCGTCAAAATTTGAATTATTAGACGAAACATTGGCCCCGATATTCGGATCATCATTCGGATTCTCAAAATCTGACACATCAATTTTAAATTGCGTGAATTTATAAGACAAACCAAAGGAGATGTACTGTTCATTTGCAGAATTGATGGTCAAATGATGCGCAAAAGACAACTGCCCTCCTATTTGAGAAGTATTACCATTCCTGTCAACGTATATGACCCCTCCAACTCCTGAACGCTCCAAAATATGGGCGTCGTAAGACAAGGTCTGGGTATTGGGCGCATTACTTAAGCCTACCCACTGGAATGCACTGGTTAATCTCAAACGATTCATTTCACTATCTCCTGCGTAAGCGGGGGATATCAAAAATGGGTTCTCTACCAGGTATTGTGTATAAGGTGTTAATTTAAACTCCTGGGCATTGGTCCATCCTGTGACAAACAATATGATTACTATGATTGCTTTTTTCATAATATACTATCTAACTAAGCTGAAATTCCCTTTAAATTCTCTGTTGTCTGATGATTCATTCAATCGAACCACATACCAGTAATCACCACTTGGAAGCGGTTTACTTTTGTAAGTACCATCCCAACTGCGCGTGTTGCCCTGGTAACTTGCAACCAATCGTTGATACCTGTCAAAGATCTTTACCGATATTTGAGGATAGATCTCGATGTTAATGGGATACCAGGTATCATTGATTCCATCTCCCTCGGGAGTAAAGAAATCGGGAATCTCTATATCAAGGAATTCTAAAAAGACAGTTTTTTCTTGAATACATCCTCTTTGGTCTTTTACATAGAAGGAATAGTCTCTCGTTTCTCTTGTCGATTTTAAATCAAGAATATTATTGCTGCCAAAATCATCATCCGAATCCAGACTATACTCATAATCAGGCCTTCCTCCACTCGCCACCACGGTATACTCATTGATATTTGTTTCTATTATGTTAAATGTGATCGGGGTATAATCTTCTATCTCTACCTCTACCGGAAGATCTGTACAGCCATATTCTTTATGTCTAACCGATACCAAATGCTTTCCTTTTGAAACATTTTCAAATATTCCTGAATCCTGGGTTAAACTGCCATCTAATATGTAAGTCACTTCGCCTTCATAAATAGGGTCAACTGAAGCAATGATTATGTTACTGGCACCTTCACAAGAAAAATCAGTTGTGGCTTTTAATTCCAGATAAACAAGTTGCTCCACTTCTATTGATTTCTGCGATACACAAGTATGAAAGGCGTTTTCCTTTTTTACCCATACATCGTAGATCCCATTTTCAAGGCCTGTAAAGCTGGGACTGGCTTTAAAATTGGTACCGTCCATGCTATAACTGACTTCATACCCCTGGTCATTGGTAAGGTCAATATTGATTCTTCCGTCATTTTCACCTGCACAAATCACATCTTCCTTTGCAATGGTATATTCTATCTCCGCATCGAATCCGACAGCAACACTTGTCACTGAAGTACATCCATTGGCATCTTTTACTGTAATGTCATAGGTCCTTTCTGTGGCAACTGAGAAAAAATTTTCAACCTGATAATTTTGGCCGCCATCTATGCTGTATTGATAGGGAGGCGTTCCCCCTGCTCCTGCAGCTTCAAGGCTGCCATTCAGGATCTCGCCATTACAGGTCGTGATATTGTATAATTTTGAAGAAGTCGATGTCAACAATGTTGGCTCGCTGATCGAGAATTGAGAGATATCAAAACATCCGTCAGCATTCGTTGATTTCACTTCATAATTCCCAATATCCAGATCTGTAAATACATGGTTATCATTGGTTTTAACAATTGAATTGACCATACTGCCATTCTGAAAAAGTTCAAAAGTATAAGACGCTGAGGCTTCATTGATCTTGATCTCAACACTACCGTTACTGTCCTTACATAAAGCATCAGCAGGCGTTACGGTCACATCAAGGCCTAATACATTCACAATCCTGATGGTTTCTGTACAACCTGTTCTTCTTTGCGTGGCTGTATAGACGCCCGCACCCGTTACCGTAACTTCTTTGGCATTGCCAATGACATTGCCGTTCTCATCTGTCCAGATGTAGGTATCATAACCATCATCTCCTGAAAAGGTCAAGGTATTGTTGCAAAAGAATAATTCACTGTCAAAGGAACACGAACTGGTATCAACAAAAAGGTCCATCGAACCTACGCTGCCCAACCCACATCCGTTTATTCCGTTCAAGCCTGGCTGGCCCGTAATGTTTTGGCCCGAAGTTGCTCCGTCATAATAAGAAATGATACTGTTTTCCAATAAATTCGTACAGGCATCAGAATAATCAAAACATTCGTTTGAGGCTGTTACCTGGTAACGAATACTATGTGAAGTTGATAAAGACTTACGTTCTACCAAAGAATTATCAATATCAAACCTCAATTCTCTTGAAGCTTGATTGAAAGTATAGGTCACTCCCGCAGGCAAATCGATAGAATTTTCATCCAGAGTAACATTGATGGGTAATGAATTCAGTATATAGGTATTCTCTGCATTATCAGTACCTATGTTTTGAAAATCAATATTGTACCATACAGTAGCTCCCAATGGCACAGGAGATTGATGCGTAATTAAATTGTTAGAAGTATCCTCCACACTGGTAATAACTTGAAGATTCGGTTCAATAATATTTATGGCGAAAGTATTTAGAAATGTGTAAATCCAGTCATCTCCAAATTTATTTGTCACTCTAACTGTAGCACCTGTTTCTCCGTTACCAATAAGTGCATTACCTTGGTTAAGGTCCGTTAAATTTAATAATTTTTGATCCCATCCTAAAGTATTCGTACTGTTCACATTTCGTTCAGACACTTGAGCGCCATCCTTAGTAATTTTACTATTAAAAAAGTTATCTACGTTGTTTTCTGCATCATATAAAGCCGTAAAATTAGCTTTGCCATCTGCTTTAAAAAGCATTAGGTCACCAAACCAGCCCAGATCTCCTTCCAAGGCGGCCACACCTACCCTTCCTTCCACAGGTCCTGAAGGAGGTGTGGTAAACCCGGAATAAGCAAAATCCACAACATCATTAGGTGAATCCGTAACCGCAGAAAAACCATCAAACGTTGATATATATTTTCTTGATTCTGTTGGATCCTCATATACAATAACTAAGGACCATCCAGCGGAAGTATTGCGCCCTTGAGTTGAACTCACGTTTGCAACAAAATATTCACCTGACGGATTATTCAGATTGCTTAAAAGACTTGTCACATCCTTATAATAAATTCTATCTAAGACCACTTCAGCTTCTAAATCCTGGTAACTTCCTCCCGGCACTTTAAATTTGACTTCTGATGGAGATGGTGAGGATGGTGAAAAATATGCCCCCCAATATAAACCGGCATATACAACCCGGTTACAGTTGCTTGTCGTAAAAGTGGCACTACTTGAGTTAAAGGTTGAGGCATCACTGTCTATATCTATAAATACCATGTCTATAAAATTGTTCTGCGTATCTCCATTATAAGGAGTATCCACTGATTCTCCCAGAATCGAATTACCTATAATGGTCAAATCACCATTGATACCCGAGGTTTCATATCTCTTGACAAAAGGGACGGTGGTTTGGGAATGCACTGAAAAAACAG
>JBFFLO010000154.1:0-6458 GCA_041554895.1 Lutimonas sp.
CTAGCCTAAAATCGGATGAAAAGTAGTTTTTCACTTGATCTAAAATGTATTAAAAATTAGTTATTTGTAAAGTATTCGGTCCGGTGGTGAGCACCCTGTATTGTTTTGCTGCATAGTTTACCCCATCGGTCATTGGAGCTCCGTTGAGTATATTAAATACACTATCATCGCAGGCACACTCCATGGTCAAACTATTTTTTACGACCATTTGAGAACAGGCCTGAGGCGATAGGTGTGGAGCGCTTCTTTCATAAGCCAGATACGTATTGATCCCTGAATGGTAAATAATAATTCCGCTGATCCCACCTGAAGCATAAGCCCAACCTCCCACAACCTGCAAGTCAATAAATTCAGGATTGTTTAAAAAAATTGTTTTATTGACGGGAACTTCCGGCAAAATAGTATTGAATTCATTACTGTTGTCATTGCAGGAAAAAAACGGCAATACAAGCAGCAGTAATAAGATTTTTTTCACGTGTTTAATTTTTCGGCAAGGTACAAATTATTTATGTTGCGCCATGCCGGCTTTCTATACCATGAGGCAAGAAGTTCTGTAAATAATTTACTTCCTTATTCATTAATAAAATAGAATTTGGTACATTTGTAACTAGATCTCATTCCAATATTCTTTGGTTTCGAGATTTTTTGTCTTTATATGTACAGGAACAATCCTAGGATTTTAATGTAAAATTGTTGAAAAATGAGTGACGTAGCCTACTATTCAGCCGAAGGGTTGAAAAAATTAAGAGATGAGCTTGAGCAATTGGAACACACAGAACGTCCAAGAGTTACCAAGGAGATCGCAGACGCAAGGGATAAAGGAGATTTGAGCGAAAATGCCGAATACCATGCTGCAAAGGAAGAACAGTCTATGTTGGAATTTAAGATAGCCCAGTTAAAAAATACGCTTTCAAAAGCGAGATTAATTGATGAATCATTGCTGGACACTTCTAAAGTTCTGGCCTTGTCTAAGGTAAAGATCAAGAACCTTGATAATAACATGGAATTTGAATATACCCTTGTAGCAGACGCTGTTTCGGATCTGTCTCAAGGTAAGTTGTCGGTTAGTTCACCTATAGGAAAAGGACTTCTTGGGAAGAAAGTGGGCGATGTTACCGAAATTCAGGTTCCCAGCGGGATGATGAAGTTTGAAATCCTTAATATCTCGCGCTAAAAAGGAGGGTAAGTATATAAATCAACAACCAACCGCTATGAGTAGTATTTTCACAAAGATCATCAAAGGAGACATTCCCAGTTACAAAGTCGCTGAGAATGAAGATTATTTTGCTTTTTTAGATATCAATCCCAATTCAAAAGGACATACGCTTGTCGTACCTAAAAAAGAAGAGAACAAACTGTTTGATCTGAATGAAGACGCATATTTGAAGCTCATGCGCTTTTCTTATAAAGTAGCAAAGGCCATAGAGCGGGCAGTTCCTTGTGAAAGGGTAGGACTTACCGTAATTGGACTGGAAGTTCCTCACGTACACGTTCATTTGATTCCGCTGCACACCATGGCGGATGCGAATTTCAGCAAGAAAGAAGAATTGACACCGGAATTGTTTCAGGAGATCGCCGACGAGATCAGCAGGAATATGGTGTATTAGATTTCTGTTCACTTTTTTACTCATCCCCATACTATTGGTTTAAGTATTCGTGATGTGCTTCGCAGTTGTTGCTCCAAAAAATAAAACAATTTTTTAAGAATAGCATTTCGCGGTATCCCTATCCTGAAGTAAACTTAACACTTAGTCCTTAAGCCTTAACACTTATTCTTCCGAAACCTTGAGTTGAATCAAAAAAGTGGTCCCCACCCCAATTTCCGATTTCTTGACATAAATTCGCCCTTTGTGGTAATCGTTGATGATTCTTTTTGTAAGAGAAAGGCCTAGCCCCCAACCACGCTTTTTGGTGGTATAGCCAGGTTCAAAGATCTTTTTTTGCAGTCGTTTTGGAATTCCTTTCCCTGTATCGGAAATCGTGACGATCGCATTCGAATTTTCTTGTGTTACGTTAATTTCGATCTTTCCTTTGCCCTGCATGGCATCAATAGCATTTTTCACCAAATTTTCAATCACCCAACTGTACAGTTGCAAGTTAAGGTCCACATAAATTGGTTTGTCGTTTTCCGTATTAAAACTGAATTCTATTTGTTTAAAACTTCGGGATCGGATATAATCAAAGGCAGTATCAGTCTCAGCGACAATATCATGTTTTGTCAGCTTGGGTACCGACCCGATTTTGGAGAACCGGTCAGCGATGGTATTCAGCCTTGAAACATCTTTTTCAATTTCCTTGACCGTTTCTTCCTCCACGTTTTCCATCCGCAAAAGCTCGACCCAACCCAACAGAGAAGACAAAGGCGTTCCTATTTGATGTGCAGTTTCCTTAGCCATTCCGGCCCATAGTTTATTTTGTTCTGCAATTTTATTTGACGTAAAAGCAAGGTAAATAATGGTTCCAAACAGGAACAGGATCAACAATAAAGCAAAAGGATAATATTGCAACTTGTTTAACAAGTCAGAATCCCGGTAGTATATTTTTTCTGTAATATTTACATTGTCAAGCTTAAAATTCACCACCAAAGGTTCATTCTCCTCCATCATGATCTGCAGCTGGCGACTCAGGTATAAACGATCTTCAACATCCAGTTTGGTAAACCTTTTTGTATTGTCGACATCCAGATTTGCCCAACGATTGATATCACCATTTTCAAAGGTGATGATCATGGGTATACTTCTGTTGCTTTGAATGATCTTTTCCTCCAAAGACACATCGATGTCAAGATCAGCATTGTTAAAATTCTCATAGGCAGTAGCCAAAACTTCCATTTTGACCCGTTCTTCGCTTTTGAATTTTTTGAAAAACTGGTTAGTATTCCATAAGATGGAGGAAACAATTAAAAATGACGCCAGGATCAGCGACCATTTGATAAGAGTTTTACTACTAGGGAGGTGATTCATCAAAACAAATATATAATATTCTGGAATTATAACTTAATATTAGCGCGCTTATTATGTCTAAAATAAATAATGGCTACTTTTGTTAAAAACTAAAAGAAATTGTTAACAATTCAACCCAAAGACATACCAACAGCAAGGCTGCATGGTTATTTATTATCTGCTGTGGCGCCCAGACCCATTGCCCTGGCCAGTACCATTGATTTAGAGGGGGTTCCCAACCTTTCTCCTTTCAGTTTTTTCAATGTTTTTAGTGCCAATCCACCAATTTTGATCTTTTCACCCGCCAGAAGGGTAAGAGACAACACCACAAAACATACGCTGGAAAATGCCAAAGCGACCAGAGAGGTCGTTATTAATGTTGTCACTCATGCAATGGTTCAACAGACTTCCTTGTCAAGTACCGAATATGAAAAAGGAGTAAATGAATTTGAAAAGGCGGGCTTTACGATGCTTGCTTCAGAAAAAGTCAGGCCCTTCAGGGTAAAGGAATCACCTGTTCAATTTGAATGTAAGATTTTGGAAATCAAAGCGCTTGGAGATAAAGGAGGTGCTGGAAATTTAATCATTTGTGAAGTGGTCTGCATGCATATCGATGAACAGGTTTTGGATGAAAACGGGCGTATCGATCAGCTAAAACTTGATCTTGTCGCACGGGCCGGAGGGAGTTTTTATAGCAGGGCCAACACCTCATTTTTTGAGATACCAAAACCACTTTTACAAAAAGGCATCGGTGTTGACAACCTGCCCGAAGAAGTTAAAACCAGTAACATTTTAACCGGGAATGATCTTGGACAGTTGGGAAATGTAGAACGACTGCCAAAGGCATCGGATGTTAATAAGTTTCTGCAAGACTATCCCCGGTTTATGACCTTAAAAATAAATGAAAAGCATAAATTTGCTCAAGAGTTCTTGCAAAAGAATGATGTAGAAAGTGCCTGGAAGGTGCTTTTAAGTTGAATAAAAAAAGAAGACAATTAAGAAATGGAAGTAACTGGAAAAATCAAAAAGATTGACGAAACCAAAACATTTGGGAACAATGGATTTAGAAAAAGAGAATTGGTAATTACAACTGATGAGCAATATCCACAGATGTTAATGATAGAATTTGTGCAGGATAAATGCGATCTGTTGAATAGCTTTAAAGTTGGAGAGGAAATCAAAGTAAGTATTAATCTTAGAGGTAGAGAATGGATCAATCCAGAAGGTGAGGCGAAATACTTCAATTCTATCCAGGGCTGGAGAGTTGAAAAAGTTCAGGCTGGTGCACCTGGGGAAGTTCCTCCAATGGATGCAGCTAGTTTTGCCCCCGCGACAAGTGTTGATGAAAATGAGCCAGACGATCTTCCGTTTTAGATCAAAAGGTTTTTAGAAATATTCAAAAACCATCAGTCTTAGGATTGATGGTTTTTGTATTTTTATAGTATGGTATTACTGGGCAAAGAATTGGTATTTCCGCCAGTTGAAATGGCGAGCTCTGAAGGGATCCTTGCCTTTGGGGGTGACTTGCAGCCGGAAAGATTGATCCTTGCTTACCAATCAGGAATCTTTCCCTGGTATAATGAAGGAGAACCTATAATCTGGTATAGTCCAGGCATGAGGATGGTGCTATTCCCGGAGGAGCTGAAAATATCAAAAAGCATGCGTCGCTTTATAGCAAAAAATAAGTACACGCTAAGTTGGAACAAGGCTTTTGAGCAGGTGATTGATCAATGCCAGAAAAGCCTAAGAAAAGAGCAGTTAGGCACTTGGATCACAGAGGAAATGAAAGAGGCTTATATCGTGCTGCATAAACTGGGATTCGCCAAATCAATCGAGGTATGGGATGAGGATGAATTGATCGGGGGTTTATACGGCATTGATTTGGGGCATATTTTCTGCGGGGAGAGCATGTTCAGTAAAGTGAGCAATACCTCTAAACTTGCATTTATTCATTTGGTTCGGGAACTTCAAAAGAAAGACTATAAGCTTATCGATTGCCAGGTCTATAATGAGCATTTAGACAGTCTGGGAGCCAGGGAAATTTCAAGGGAGGAGTTTATGGGGTTTTTAAGGGTTAAGGGTTAAGTGTTAAGGGTTAAGGGTTAAGTGAGAAGTTAGAAGTGAGAAGTTAGAAGTGAGAAGTTAGAAGTTAGAAGTGAGAAGAAGTATTAGGAAGAACCAAAACCTTCGATATTCAGAATTCCTTATTGGGAGTTCAAAATTCACTGCCATTATTCTATATTTGCTTGGTAAACATGAACTATGGATATAAAGAATGCTCAATTAGCGGTTGATGACTGGATCAAGCAACATGGGGTAAGGTATTTCAATGAACTGACCAATATGGCCCAACTCACAGAAGAAGTGGGTGAGGTGGCAAGAATCATTGCTCGTCGTTACGGGGAACAAAGCGAAAAAGAAAGCGATAAGAACAAAGACCTGGGTGAGGAATTGGCAGATGTGCTCTTTGTCTTGCTTTGTTTGGCAAATCAAACAGGAATTGATCTGCAAGATTCTTTTGACAAAAAACTGGACTTGAAAACGAAAAGAGACCACGACAGACATCATAATAATGAAAAATTAAAATAGATGATAAAGAGCTTTAAAGACATGTCTTTTTTACAAACATTCCTGGTGATTGCAGGAATTTTCCTTGTCATCGTTATTCTAATAGAATTCTTATATGGCTTGACACAGATGTCATTTGATGAGGCTCTTGAAGGCTTAAGTAACACAAAATACTTGGTTCGAAAATTAGTGGGATCAATTATTTACGCCCTTATCATGACCTTTTATTTTAAGCGAAAGCGAAAAAAAACAACCTAAATTGATCAAGAAACTAGCACGTCATAGGGGAAGTATTTCAGGAGAAATTAACGTTTCGGGTTCTAAAAGTGAGTCTAATCGTTTGCTGATTTTGCAAAGTTTATTTACGAACCTGAGTTTAAAAAATCTTTCAAATTCAGATGACACCAAATATTTGGCTAAGGCACTGAAAAGCAACGAAAATGTTGTGGATATTAGTCATGCAGGAACTGCCATGCGATTTTTGACCGCTTATTTTTCCGTTAAGGAAGGCAGAGAAGTGATTCTCACAGGTTCCTCCAGAATGCAAAACCGTCCGATAAGCATATTGGTTGATGCGCTTAGATCATTAGGGGCAGATATCAGTTACGAAAAAAAAGAGGGCTATCCTCCTTTACGGATAAAAGGAAAGCAACTAAATCAAGCGTATGTAAGGATCAATGGAAATGTGAGCAGCCAGTATATTTCAGCTTTATTGCTCATGGCTCCTGGTTTAAAAAAAGGTCTTGAGGTTGAACTGTTGGGCAAGGTGACTTCGGTACCCTATATCAAAATGACCTTGGCTTTACTGGGTGATCTGGATATTGCCCATACATGGAAAGATAACCTGATCAGGATCGAGCCAAAGGATAAAATTAAGGATACGGTAATTACTGTGGAATCTGATTGGAGTTCAGCATCCTATTTTTACAGCCTTGTAGCCTTAAGTGA
>JBFFLO010000155.1:0-6434 GCA_041554895.1 Lutimonas sp.
AATTGCTTATCTTTCTAGCTCCTGGCATAGCTCAATCAGCACACCATTGCTGCTCTTTGGATGAAGAAAAGCAATGAGCTTGTTATCTGCTCCTTTTTTAGGTTCTTCATGAATCATTATAAAGCCTTCACTTTTTAATCTTTGAATTTCGTCAAAAATGTTTTCCACTTCAAAAGCGATATGATGGATTCCTTCTCCTTTTTTATCTATAAACTTGGAAATGGGGCTTTCCTTTGAAATTCCCTGTAGCAATTCGATTTTATTAGGGCCTACCTGAAAGAAGGAAGTTGAGACACCTTCGGTCTCCACGAGCTCCGTTTTATAAGGTTTTTCTCCAAATAGACTCGTAAAAAGCAAGTTGGATGTTTGTAGGTTTTTGACAGCAATACCAATATGTTCTATTTTTTTCATGATCAATGATCTTTATCCTCAAAAATAAAGATTTTATACTAATTGAGTTTTGATGCTCCATTAAATCGAATAATACTATTTTTGTACCCATGGAAACAAACAGACAGAAAAAAATAGCAGGGGTCATCCAAAAGGATTTAGTGGATATCCTCCAGGGAGCAGCAAGAGATGGAATGAAAGGTGTGGTCATCTCTGTAACCAAGGTGCAGGTTACCAGTGATTTGGGGCAGGCAAAGGCTTATTTGAGTATTTTTCCATCCAATAAGAAGGAAGAAATCATGGAAGGAATAAAGGCCAATACCGTGATGATCAGACATGCGCTTGCCTTAAGAACAAAAAACCAATTGCGCAGAATGCCTGAGCTAATGTTTTACATTGACGATTCTCTCGACTATATAGAACATATTGATAAGGCACTTCGGGGCGAAGATGATCCCATCAAGCAAGCGCAAAGACCTCCTAAAAAGAAAAACTAAAAGGATTGAATTTTCCCTTATACATAGCTAAGCGTTACTTAGGTTCTAAAAGCAGTAATAATGCTATAAATATTATTACACTTATCGCAACTCTTGGGGTAATCGTAAGCGCCATAGCTTTATTTATTGTGCTTTCGGTGTTTTCCGGTCTTAAAGATTTTAGCCTGAGCTTTATTCGAACAGCAGATCCCGACCTCAAGATCACTTCGGTTGAAGGAAAATCATTTTTCTTTGATGAGAATATCGAACAGGTTTTGTTGCGGGAAAAAATTGCCGCTTATTCAAAAGTTATCGAAGAGCGTGTGTTCTTGAGCTATGGTGAAAAATCTCATGTGGCAAGTATTAAGGGAGTTGATGCAAATTTCCTGCTTGTGAACCGACTTGATACAGCCATTTATTTCGGGAATTGGGTTAATTATGATGCGAAATACACTGTGGTTGTGGGAAGTGCCATTTCCACGGCACTTTCTATTGGATCATATGATTTTTTAGAATCCCTAAAGATATATGTCCCAAAGCCAGGAAAAGGTTATATTACTAATCCTAAAACTGCCTTTAATCAGATTGGGGCCCAAACAATTGGCATATACAGACTGACCGATGATATCGACAAAAAATTTGTTTACAGTAATTTAAGCCTGGCACAGGACCTTTTGAATTATAAAGAGAATCAGATTAGTGCCATTGAATTAAAGCTAACGGAAGGAGCTTCGGTAAAGGATGTTCAGGATGCGTTAAAGGAAAGTTTAGGAAATGATTTTGACGTAAAAACCAGGCAGCAACTTAACTCGGTTTTTTACAAAATGCTCAATACAGAGAATTTGGTCTCATACCTGGTGTTTACTTTAATCCTGATGATAGCCTTGTTCAATGTCATAGGGGCCATCGTCATGATGATCATTGACAAAAGAGAAAACCTAAAAACATTATTTTATCTGGGTTCCTCGGTGAGGGATATTCGAAAGATCTTTGTTTTTCAAGGCTTTTTACTTACCCTGTTTGGATTATTTGTTGGATTGCTTCTGGCCATTCCCTTTGTTCTTTTACAAAAAAAATATGGCTTTATCATGATCACTCAATCCCTCGCTTATCCCGTTGAATTCAAATTGATCAACGTGATGCTCGTTATGGTTACTATTGTGATTCTGGGTTATCTGGCCGCAAAGATCGCAAGCGCCAGGATTTCCAAAAAATTAGTGGAATAGGAGGGCATGAGTTTTGAATGTCAAGGCTTGACTTAAGTGAGCCTTTGATTAAAGTGACCCGCTGATTTAAATAAGCCCTTAAGAAGTTAACATTCCATTTGATTTATCACAAAATGGAAAATGTCTATTATGATCTTCGAGAAGAACAAACTTTTTCATATTTATAATCAAGGAAACAACCGAATAAAAATATTTTATGAAGAAAGAAATTATGATTATTTCCTTTATAAGTTAAAAAGTTATGTGCTTCCGTACGCTGATATACTTGCCTGGTGCTTGATGCCAAATCATTTTCATTTGATGGTTTATGTGCGAGAAACGGAAAAATATGTTTTGCATAATAGGATACCTAAAAAGCATAAGATAAGATCATTAAATGATTCTATTGGCATTTTGCTGCGTTCATATACAAGAGCAATAAACAAACAAGAAAATAGAAGCGGATCCTTATTCAGAAGTAGAACAAAGGCAGTTGCTATAAACAGCCTGAAAAGTTTAATGCCCACTCTGGCTATTACTCAAAACACTTTACTTCTAAGATCCATTTTGTCGGAAAAACAATATCCTCAAATTTGTTTCAATTATATACATTTAAATCCGGTAAGAGCGAAATTGGTTAAAAATCCTATTGATTGGAAATATTCTTCAGCGCAAGATTTTTATGGGAAACGTAGGCATAAATTAACTAATGTTGAAGTTGCTCAAAATTTTGTCAAGATCCACTTGACGCCTCACTTAAGTGAGCCGTTGACTTAAGTCAAAGCCTCACTTAAATTACCCGTTAACTATTCACCACCAAACTTCTCTAAAACCTCATCAAACACTTGGAAAACTTCTTCCTTGGTGTCGCCGGTTACCATGCGTAATCTATATTCCTTAAAATGCGGGATTCCTTTAAAATAATTCGTGTAGTGACGGCGGGTTTCGAAAAGCCCGGCGTGATCTCCATTCCAAGCAATGGCCATTTCTAAATGTCTTTTGGCCGTTTTAACCCTTTGTGGAATTCCGGGGCTGTCTAAATATTCTCCAGTTTTAAAATAGTGCTTCACTTCATTGAAGAACCAAGGGTTACCTATGCTTGCTCTTCCTATCATGGCTCCGTCAAGACCGTATTTATCTCTCATGATAGCAGCTTTTTCCGGAGAATTTACGTCTCCGTTTCCGAAAACAGGAATATGCATTCGGGGATTGTTCTTTACATCCGCAATCGGTTCCCAAACAGCATCTCCTTTATACATTTGCGCTCTGGTTCGCCCATGGATGGCAATAGCTTGAATACCAACATCCTGAAGCCTTTCTGCTACCTCCTGAATATATATCGAATCATGATCCCAACCAAGTCTTGTTTTTACGGTTACCGGTAGTTTCGTGTGTTTTACCATGGCTTCGCTGAGTTTTACCATGAGCGGAATATCTTTTAGTATTCCTGCACCTGCACCTTTGCTTACTACCTTTTTGACAGGACAGCCAAAATTAATATCTATAAAATCAGGTTTGGATCTTTCAACAATTTCAACCGTTTTTAACATAGATTCCATGTTCGCTCCAAAAATTTGAATGCCAACGGGTCGTTCTTTATCGTAAATATCAAGTTTTTGAACGCTTTTAGCCGCATCCCTGATCAATCCTTCCGAAGAAATGAACTCAGTATATACAACATCTGCCCCGTTCTCTTTGCAAAGTGCCCTGAAAGGAGGATCACTCACGTCTTCCATCGGAGCGAGCAATAAGGGAAAGTCACCTAGATCTATGTCACCAATTTTTGCCAAACCTTAATTTTAGGCCGCAAAATTACGAATTTTTTAATCATTCGTTTGATAACAAATTCAATCCTAAATATGTAATTTAACATCGTTTTAAAACACTTGTTTTTTGCTTTAATCTAAAAAAATGTATTTCAAATGAAAAAAAAATATAACTGGGCAATACTGGGCTGCGGGAAAATAGCGCGAAAATTTGTGCAAGACTTAAGTTTACTTGAAAATGCTAACCTGTATGCTGCTGCCTCCAGAAATCTTGATAATGCCAAGGAGTTTGCCGGTGATTTTGGATTTGAAAGGGCTTATGGCTCTTATGAAGAAATGGTTCAGGACCCTTCGGTGGATATAGTTTATATTGCCACACCCCATGCAATGCACATGGAGCACAGTATTTTGTGTATGGAACATAAAAAGGCGGTTTTATGTGAAAAAGCATTCGCCATGAATACCAAGGAGGTGGATAGAATGATACAGGTTTCAAAGGAAAACGATACATTTCTTATGGAAGCATTTTGGACCATATTCTCAGCAAAATTCATAAAAGTATTGGAACTTTCTAAAGAAGAAGGGCTGGGTCAACTGAAATTTGTTAAATCAGATTTTATGTTCAAAGCTGAATTTGATCCTGACAAAAGACTGTATAATATTGATTTAGGAGCAGGTTCTTTGTTGGACATTGGGATTTATCCCATATTTAGATCTTTGATGTTATTAGGAAAGCCAACTTCAATTAAAACCATGGCAAACCTCCGTTCAAATGGCGTGGAAGATAGTATAAGCATGCTTTTTGGTTATCAGAATGGTGCCATGGCGGTTCTTACATCAAGTTTCGAAAGCTCTTGTCACAATGAAACGGAACTTTGTTTTGAGCATGGTTTTATTAAGTTTATCAGAGAACCTGAATTTCCCATTCTGATAGAAAGAAATGGCGTTCAGGAAGAGATCCATATTGAACAGCCCAAAGGAATGGGCTATGAACTAGAAGCGAAACACGTGATGGAATGCCTTGATCAGGGACTGATTGAAAGCCCGGTATTACCCTTGTCAATAAGCAGGGATTTAATGGAAATCATGGATGCGGTAAGAAAGGATGCCGGCATCATCTTTCCCAAGCATGATTAAACAATAAAATTAGGTTTTGCCAATCAACTAATTGGTTATATTTGCGCAATTATTGAAGACAGGAAAACACGGATGAAGAATATTAGAAACTTTTGTATCATTGCTCATATTGATCATGGTAAAAGCACCTTGGCTGACAGGTTGTTGGAATTTACCCATACCATTACTGATCGCGAGAAACAGGACCAGTTACTTGATAGCATGGACCTGGAACGGGAACGGGGCATTACGATAAAAAGCCATGCGATCCAGATGGATTATGAATATAAAGGAGAGCAGTATGTGCTGAATTTGATTGATACACCCGGACATGTTGATTTTTCTTATGAAGTATCGAGATCTATTGCTTCATGTGAAGGAGCTTTGCTAATTGTAGATGCGGCACAGAGTATTCAGGCTCAGACCATTTCCAATTTGTATTTGGCTCTTGATAATGACCTTGAAATCATTCCGGTTTTAAACAAAATCGATCTTCCAAGCGCTAATCCCGATGAAGTTACCGATGATATTGTTGATCTTTTAGGCTGTGACCCGGAAGAAGTCATTCACGCCAGCGGGAAAACCGGCTTTGGAATTGAAAATATTTTGAGTGCCATCATAGAAAGAGTTCCTGCCCCCAAAGGAAATCCTGACGGCCCTCTTCAAGCCTTGATCTTTGATTCAGTTTATAACTCTTACAGGGGAGTTGAAACCTATTTTAGAGTAATCAACGGAGAAATAAGAAAAGGGCAGAAGATCAAGTTTGTCGCTACGGGAAATGAATATTATGCAGATGAAGTCGGGACGTTAAAATTGAATCAAGTACCTAAAAAAAGTATAAAAGCAGGGGATGTTGGTTATTTAATCACAGGAATCAAAACTGCAAGTGAGGTAAAAGTAGGTGATACCATTACAGATGCTTTGAATCCCACACAGGAAATAATTGAAGGTTTTGAAGATGTAAAACCCATGGTTTTTGCGGGTATTTATCCTGTGGATACGGATGAATATGAAGAACTAAGGTCTTCAATGGAAAAGTTGCAGCTCAATGATGCCTCTCTGGTATTTGTCCCTGAAAGTTCAGCTGCCCTGGGGTTTGGATTTAGATGTGGTTTCCTTGGGATGCTACACTTGGAGATCATCCAGGAAAGGTTGGAAAGAGAGTTTGACATGACTGTGATCACAACGGTTCCTAACGTATCTTATCATGCCTATACCAATAAGAATCCGGATACTATGATCCTGGTCAATAATCCGACCGATCTGCCGGAACCTTCAACGCTCAACAGGGTTGAAGAACCTTTTATTAAAGCCAGTATCATTACTAAAGCTGATTTTGTTGGTCCGGTAATGAGTTTGTGTATAGAGAAAAGAGGTGAAATAACCAATCAGACTTATTTGACTACAGAAAGAGTTGAACTGACTTTTGATATGCCGCTTTCTGAAATTGTATTTGATTTTTATGACAGGTTAAAAACCGT
>JBFFLO010000156.1:0-6430 GCA_041554895.1 Lutimonas sp.
ATCATATACCGGCCTTTTGAGAATTTTCAAATCAGTTTACTGTCTAAATATGTTGGGGATCAATATATGAGCAATATAGAATTAAAGGACTCAAAATTAGAAGCTTATTTTGTAAATGATGTTCAGATAAGCTATGAGATGAAAACGGAAAAGTTATTTAAATCTATTGTATTTACGGGCCTTGTAAATAACCTGTTTAACGTAAAGTATGTTTCCAATGGCTATTTCTATACCTATGATGACACTTGGACCGACCCCAATCAGGTAACCACTATTACCGGAGCAGGCTATTATCCTCAGGCTGAATTGAATTTTTTACTAGGGGTTAACCTTAAATTTTAAGACAAAGAAGCGTAAAACATCAGTCGTGAAGCTCAGAAATTCAGGAATTTGGCTTTGAGAAGGCAATACTCCAGATGCCCCTGAGGTCACCTTCAGCATACCCTGTTGCCATGTCATTTGGATAATAAGATTTGATGATTGAATCAACAGGCCTGGAGAGCTCCTTGTCCAGTGTTCCGTGACAAACTAAGCACTTTGATTCTATTAAAATTGGAGCATAATAATTTGGTATTCCATTTTGATCCAGTTTAACCTTGGGCTCAAGAGAATTACCCCTGTCCAAATCGGTCTGAAAATCCCTGAGAACGAGTATTTCATTATCAGAAGGTTTGTTCAATGGATTCCTTGTTTTCAGAGAGGTCCTTTTTATGAGAACCTTGTGCTTATCCGACATTTGTTGGGTAAGCGGAAGAGCAGCAGTATTACAAAATTCAACAGCTTCTGCTATACCTCCGGATTTCATTTTGCTGGTCAGTGTTGCTGACAATTCTTTTCCAGTGCTTTTTGAAATTAATGCTCCTTTTTCCTTATATGCTGCAATCTCTTTATCAGACAAGGCTTTTTGGCATCCTACGAAAAGCATTAATAAAAGAAAAGTAAAAGCCAATCTACTCATAACCCTTGCTTCATTGGACTTTTTCAAAACCATCTTTTTCCCATTGGAGGATCCCTCCTTTAAGGTCATAGATTTTTTCAAAGCCCATATCTCTCATCATTTTAGCTGCTTTTCCACTCCGGCCGCCTTTAAGGCAATACACATAAACTTCCTGATCAGTGCCAAGCTTTGCTATTTTGTCCTTAAAATTATCTGAACTGATATCAATATTAATTGAATTTTCAATATGCCCCGATCCATATTCTTCGGGAGTTCTCACGTCTATGAGAAGGATTTCCTGGTTGGCTTCATTGAGTTCAGCCGGGGAGATAAGGACAATGTCTGTTTTCTGTACTTGATCTGCGGAAACGTCCTTCTGTTGTTTCTGACCGCATGAAGACAGGTTTAACCATAACAAGGCGATCAGTAAAACACTTAATTTATTTAATTTCATCATTGAATTGTTTTCGTTATGAACAAAATTACATAAAAAAAGGGAGTATAAACTCCCTTAATACCTAATCAATTTATATTATAATAATGTTGTAGGACATACATAGTCTGTCATGGGAATATCCGTTTCCTTAAGATCCTTAAATCCACCTCTAACATCAGTTACCTTTTCTACTCCATTGGCTTTTAAAATAGAGGCAGCAATCAAAGACCTATATCCACTCGCACAGTGCAAGAAATATTCCTTTTTAGGATCTATTTCAGAGAAATTCTCATGGATAAAATCTAAAGGGAAATTTTCTACGCCAACAACATGTTCGGATAAATACTCTGATTCTTTACGTACATCAACAGGTTTTTCCATTTCACCCTTGCCCAGCTTTTCTGCGAATAAATGTGCAGATATAGAACCAATCTTATCCACTTCATAACCATGGCTTTTCCAATTTGGCATGCCACCTTCTAAATAACCCATTGTATTGTCATAACCTACCCTTGAGAACCGAGTGACAATTTCATTTACCCTGTTTTCACTATCAGCTATAAAAATGATCTTTTGATTGATGTCTTTAATAAGCGCTCCTACCCAGGGAGCAAAATTACCGTCAATACCTATATACCAGGCTCCTGGAACTGTTCCCTCTTCAGCGTATAGTTCCTTGCTTCTTGTATCGACTACGAGAACATCTTTTTGCTCACTTAATTCTTTAAAAGTTGCAGCATCCAATGGAGTTGTTCCTTTATGTAAAATGTCTTCAATACTTGTATTGATGGTTTTGTTCATTCTCACGTTATTGGGGAAATACTGAGGTGGTGGTTTTAAACCAGTAGTTACTTCATCAATAAATTCTTCCTTTGTCATATCGGCACGAAGCGCATAATTGGTTTTCTTTTGATTACCCAAGGTGTCAAAAGTTTCACTACTCATATTTTTCCCACAGGCTGAACCTGCCCCATGATTAGGATATACAATGATATCATCGGGAAGCGTCATGATCTTATTTCGGAGTGAATCAAACAAGTACCCTGCTAAATCCCTCTCTGTAAGTTTACCTTGTTTTACGGCTAAATCGGGCCTTCCCACATCTCCTATGAATAAACAGTCACCTGTACATACATAAGGGGTGTTACCTTCAGCATCAGTTATTAAATAGGAAGAAGATTCCATCGTATGCCCCGGGGTATGCAATAAAGTTATTTTACCATCACCAAGGGGAAATTCTTCGCCATCTTTTGCATTATAAATATCATATTCGGCAGTGGCATTTGGCCCAAAAATTATTTTAGCTCCGGTTTTTTGAGCCAAGTCATATTGTCCTGAAACAAAATCAGCATGAAAATGAGTCAAAAACACATACTTTATTTTCGCATTATCAGCTTCCGCCATCCTTAAATATGGTTCGGTCTCACGAAGAGGATCAATAACAGCAGCTTCTCCATTTGACTCAATATAATAAGCCATTTCAGCCAGACATCCTGTGAATAATTGTTCTACTTTCATCGTTTTTTATTTTAAATTTACTCAAAGTTAGTGAAAGGGGAATTATCATATGTAACACTTGTTACAGGATCCTTTCACTTTTTTAACGGTTTGATTGTTTCGTATATTCCTGAAAACTATACTGTTTGGGTAACTCAAAGCAGTTTTCCTCATAGCAATCAACAGCTTCCTGTATACTCATAAAGCAATGATCATACCGAATTTTTTTCATGAGTTTTGATTTCACCAAAGTGTCTCTTACCGGACCTTTAAGACCGGTAAACACTACTGTAATATCTTTTGAAGTAAAATAGTCATGTACTTCCTCTAATGCATAAATGGCACTACTGTCAAGAGCATTCAGGCTTTCGCCATCAATGATCAGTAGTTTTAGTTTCGGGCCTTTTTCCAATGCAAACTCTTTAAGTTTATCCTTGAAGTATTGTGTATTTGCAAAATACAATTGTGCATCAAACCTTACGATCAATATTTCCTCCTTAATGATCACATCATCAAACCTTTTTATGTTTCTGTAAAAATGTGTACCCGGAACATTTCCTAGCACAGCCATATGGGGTTTGGTGGTTTTATAAATAAGCATAGCCAAAGAAAGAACGATACCAAAAAGGATACCCTCCTTAATTCCCACGAATATCGTTATCAGTAAAGTGCTGTTCAAAATGATGAGATCCCTGCGGTTATAGCTAAGCAGGTTTTTGGGCATGGAAAAATCCAAAAGGCCGAATGCCGCAACTATTATTATTGCTGCAAGCACAGCTTTTGGTAAAAAGAAAAAAGCAGGAGTAAGAAACAGTAAGGACAAGGCAATAATAAATGCTGCAATGAGTGATGAAAGAGGGGTCTTGGCCCCTGATTGGTCATTCAAAGCCGTTCTTGCAAATCCTGCTGTTGCAGGATAGGTCTGAAAGAAGGACCCAACGATATTTCCAAAACCCAAAGCAACCAATTCCTTGTTGGCGTCTACACGATAATAATTGTGCTTTGCCTCTATGGATTTCGCAATAGAAATGGCTTCCATAAAACCGATAAGTCCAAGGGTTAAGGCAAGCCCTGAAATTTCTTCCATAAGAGCCATATCAAAAGTAGGAATAATGAATCCCGGAAGCCCTCTGGGGATCTCTCCTAAAACCGTAATTCCTTTAAGGTCAAGATGGAAAGCATAGACAACAAGAATACCCAGCACCACCACAACGAGAACTGAAGGTATTTTTTTATTGATTTTTTTGACCCCAAAGATCAGAATGATTGATAATACCCCTATGAGCGCTGTCGGCCAGTGTAAGTCCGAAAATGCATGGATCGTTTCCAGTAATAAAGTATGCACTTGATTGCTCCGTTCAAGATTCAGTCCTAAAAGATTTCCGAATTGGTTCATGCCAATAATAATGGCCGAACCTGAAGTAAATCCACTGATAACCGGCTTTGATAAAAAATTAACCAAAAAACCGAGATGAAAAATACCAAAAAGCACTTGAAACAAACCTACCATACATGCAAGTAAGACGGCCAAAACTATAAAATGTTCTGATCCAATAGCTGCAAGGGCACTAATTCCTGAGGCTACGATCAATGAATCCATAGCAGCGGGTCCTACGGAGAGCTGTCTTGAAGTTCCTAAAACCGCATATACAATTTGTGGAATCATCGCCGTATACAGCCCATAAATTGGAGGGAGTCCGGCAATTATGGCGTAGGCAATTCCTTGAGGGATAAGAATAACTCCAATGGTCATACCCGCAAACAGATCACTTTTTAACCAGCTTCTTTTATAATTAGGAAGCCACTGTAAAATGGGTATGTGCTCTTTTATGCGCATAACATATTGATAATAAATTAATTAAAAGTTTATGGTCTTGATGTGAAAAGGAGTATTAACATTCGTGAAAGATACGAACTTTACAAGTCTCGCAAATACTTTTGTCGAGCTTGGCAAAGATCTCTCGAATGGCGGTAGGTTTATCAGGGTAAAAATATTCTTCGCCGATTTCATCACGGAACCCTCCTTTTTCTAGGATTTGCTGACTTACGATCTTTAGACCACTAAAATATATGCCTCCGCCGTTATTTTGCCATTTTTTCGCTTCATAGGCGAGCCATGTAGCCCCGGCAAGATCAATGAAATTGATTCCTTTTGCGACGATCAGAACATGCTTTAACTCTCCCTTCTCATAAAGATTGGCGAAAAATTCTGAAACTACTTCGAGCGCGCCAAAATAAATAGAACCATCAATCCGAACAATTTTGAGCTGGGGACATTCCTTAACGTTAGGATCCCTAATGATATTGATGAACCTATGATTCTTAGTGGTGCCAAGAATAGCAATATTCGGTTTGGCTGTTTTTTCCAAATAAAAGAACAAAGAAAGCCCTATGCCTGAAAATAAAGCTGTTTCCAGCTCAAAGAACAAGGCCCCAAATAGGGTAGTTCCCAGAACGATCAGTTCTCTTCCGCTGCTTTTGACCACTTGATGAATATGATGAAAATCAATAAGGTTATAACCTACGAGTAAAATAATACCTCCCATAGCTGCTTTGGGCAGATAGGAAGCATATTGTGAGAACAATAGCAAAACAACCATCAGGAAAATAGCGGCAAAAATGGCCGACATAGGAGTTTTAGCTCCTGCCTGATAATTGACCCCCGATCTTGTAAAGGATCCGGATCCCATATAGCTTGAAAAAAAACTGGCGATGATATTTGATAATCCCTGCCCTTTGAATTCCTGATTTCCATCGATTCTCTGATGAGAGGATAGGGCAATAGATCTGGCGATGGCCACAGCCTCAATCAATCCCAATAAAGCTAAGGTAAGTGCCCCTGTGCTCAGTTTCCTAATATTTGTGATTGAAAAGGCAGGAACCTTAAAAGGTGGCAGGTTTGATGGAATTTCTCCAACATTTTCTATGCCATTTGCCTCTCCACCCAAGAAATAGGCAAGAACACTGCCAAGTACCATGGCAATTAGCATATAAAACCTGGAAAGCGGTTTAACAAATTTTTTAATAAGAATGGCAATCAGCATTGTTCCCATAGCTACAGTAAAAACATACCAATTTGTCTGATCTATATTTAAAACAATGGTTTTTATGATAGTGTAGAAAGAACTTCCTCTTTCTACTTCTAAACCAAATACATGCTGTAGTTGTTTAAAAGCAATCAATACTCCTGCTCCTGCAGTAAAACCAATAATGACGGAATGTGAAACAAAATTTACCAGTTTACCCATTCTGGCAAGACCCATGGCAAATTGAATAAGACCTGCCATTGAAGTCAGTACGAGGGTAAGGGCAACATAATTTTCAATATCTGTTGTGGCATCTGCCATTTCGCTTATTGTGGCAAAAACAACAATGGAAATTGCCGTAGTAGGACCTGAAATTAAATGATAGGAAGAACCGAATAAGGCGGCAATAATTGGAGTAATCATTGCTGTGTAAAAACCGTAGACAGGCGGTAAGCCCGCGATAATGGCGAAGGCAACGGCCTGGGGGATGACAATTATTGTTCCTGTTAATCCAGCGATCAGATCATCCTTCCA
>JBFFLO010000157.1:0-6429 GCA_041554895.1 Lutimonas sp.
CTCAAAATTGGTCACAGATTTGGCGCCCTGACGATTGGAAGTTCCCACGCAGTCAGAGCCTGTGTCTCCACCTCCTATAACAATCACATCCTTGTCTTTGGCAGATAGCACTTCACCTTCAATTTTACTTCCGAACAAGGATTTTGTTTGTTGGGTGAGAAAATCCATGGCCTGAACTACCCCTTTTGCATCTGCACCTTTTGTGGGTAATGAACGCCTTTTGGTAGCACCACCACATAGAACGACAGCGTCAAAATCATCAAGTTTTTCAATGGGGTAATTTTCGCCGATATTGGCATCACATATAAATGAAATTCCTTCTTCTTTTAAAACAGCAACCCTGCGGTCAATGATTTCTTTTTCCATTTTGAAATTGGGTATGCCATATCTCAAAAGGCCTCCGATCTCATCATCCCTTTCAAAAACGGTAACCAAATGCCCCGCCCTGTTCAATTGCTGTGCAGCAGCTAAGCCTGCCGGACCCGAACCAACAACAGCAACCGTTTTAACGGTTCTTTCTTTCGGTGGATGTGCAACGATCCATCCTTCTTCAAATCCTTTTTCAACAATGTTTTTTTCAATATTTTCGATAGATACCGGATCTTCGATCAAGCCAAGTACACAGGCTTTTTCACAAGGAGCAGGGCAAAGCCTTCCGGTAAATTCGGGAAAGTTATTTGTTGAATGAAGTATTTCCAAGGCCTTTTTCCACTCTCCTCTATAGACAAGATCATTAAAATCAGGGATTAAATTGCCTAGTGGACATCCGCTATGACAAAAAGGTATACCGCAATCCATACATCGGGATCCTTGCTTTTGAAGCTCGGCTTCAGGAAGCTTAACGGTGAATTCCTTATAATTTTTCAATCTATCTTTTACAGCCTTATTTCCCTCATCGACTCTATCAAACTCAATAAATCCTGTTATTTTTCCCATAATTAAACTGTTTGTTTTGCTGCTGATTCTTCCTCTATTCTAGCCAGGGCTTTCTTATAATCTGTTGGTATTACTTTGATAAAATGGTTTAAGTGCTTATCCCAACCTTCTAAAATCATCAAGGCTTTTGTGCTTTCAGTAGCATGATAATGGTTTTGTATCAACTCAAATAATTCCTGAGCATCGGCAATTGAAGGTTTTTCAAGCTCTACCATTTCCATATTGCACCGCCCATTCACAAATTTCTTGTCAGGGTCATACACATAAGCAATTCCACCACTCATTCCTGCCGCAAAATTCCTTCCTGTTTTACCTAAGATCGCAACCTTTCCGCCAGTCATATATTCACATCCATGATCACCAACACCTTCAACCACAGCCGTAATTCCTGAATTCCTAACACAAAAACGTTCTCCGGCAACGCCATTGATATAGGCCTCACCTTTGGTCGCTCCATAGAAACACACATTGCCAATGATGATATTCTCGTCTGCTATAAACGTTGCTTTTTCAGGTTTCTTAACGATTATTTTTGCTCCGGAAAGACCTTTGCCCAGATAATCATTCGTATTGCCTTCAAGATTTAAGGTAAGCCCCTTGGTGGCAAAAGCACCAAAACTCTGACCCGCTGATCCTGTAAAATTGATTTGAAGCGTATTGCCGGGAAGGCCATTTGCACCATAAATCTTGGAGATCTCATTACTGATAATAGCACCTACAGACCTGTCTGTATTGGCGATTGGGTAACTCAATTGCATTTTTTCTTTTCTGTAAATTGCAGGGTGAGCATCCTGAATGATTTTAAAATCTATAGCATGTTCTAATTCATGGTGTTGCTTTTCAGTATTTCTGATCACCTTATCATGGTAGTCAGAAGGCTGGTACAGGATACCTGATAAATCCAAGCCTTGTGCCTTGTATTGTTCAACAGCAGTTTTAGCATTGATCTTTTGTGACTGACCAATCATTTCCTTGATGCTTCTGAAGCCTAAGGAAGCCATGATTTCTCTCAACTCCTCAGCTACGAAATACATAAAGTTAATCACATGTTCAGGCGTACCTTTAAAGTTCTTTCTCAATTCCGGATCCTGAGTGGCAATACCTACAGGGCAGGTATTTAAATGACACTTTCTCATCATGATGCATCCTGAGGCAACCAAAGGCGCTGTTGCAAAGCCGAATTCTTCAGCTCCAAGTAAGCAAGCTATGGCAACGTCGCGACCGGTTTTTAACTGACCGTCACATTCCAGCACCACACGACTTCGGAGGTCATTTAAAACAAGGGTTTGCTGGGCTTCTGCTATACCGAGTTCCCAAGGAAGTCCGGCGTGTTTTAAAGAGGTCAGGGGCGAAGCACCTGTCCCTCCATCATATCCTGATACCAGGATTACATCTGCTTTTGCCTTGGCGACCCCTGCGGCAATGGTACCTACTCCCACTTCTGAAACAAGTTTTACATTGATCCTGGCCTCCCTGTTGGCGTTTTTAAGGTCAAAGATCAACTGGGACAGGTCTTCAATTGAATAGATATCATGATGTGGAGGAGGCGATATTAATCCTACATAAGGCGTGGAATTCCTCACTTCGGCGATCCATGGAAAAACTTTTTCCCCGGGCAATTGCCCTCCTTCACCAGGCTTGGCTCCCTGAGCCATTTTGATTTGAATTTCCTGAGCATTTGTCAGGTAATTGCTGGATACACCAAACCGGCCCGAAGCCACTTGCTTGATCGCACTGTTCCTGCTATCACCGTTCAAATCTTTTCTAAATCTTTTCAAATCTTCACCACCCTCGCCAGAATTGCTCTTGCCACCAATTCGGTTCATGGCAATGGCTAAGTTTTCATGTGCTTCCTTGCTGATTGAACCGTAAGACATGGCTCCTGTCTTGAATCGTTTTACGATGTCGGTCCAAGGCTCCACTTCTTCCAAAGGAATCGGATCGAGATTTTGAAATTCAAACAGGCCTCTGAGTGTCATCAGGTGTTCACTTTGCTCATTGATCATTTTTGAATACTCAGCGTAGCTGTCGGTATTATTTGACCGTACCGCTTGCTGTAATTTTGAAACGGTGGTAGGGTTGAACATATGTCTTTCCCCTGTTCTTCTCCACCTGTAATCTCCACCAACGTCCAACTTTAGATTATTGTCAATTTTATTGTTGAAAAACGCGTTTTTATGCCTTTTGGAAATTTCCCTTTCGATTTCATATAAACCGATTCCTTCAATCCTTGAGGGCGTATTCGGAAAATATTTATCAGTAAATTTCGAGTTCAGACCCAAGATCTCAAAAATCTGAGAAGCCCTGTAAGAATGGAGCGTTGAAATTCCGATCTTGTTCATGATCTTTAGAATACCTTTTCCAATAGCCTTGTTAAAGTTCTGTACCGCCTCTTCAGCGTCAATGCCTGAAATAAGGCCGGAGTTTACTTTTTCACGAATGATCTCGTTGACCATATAAGGATTTATCGCACTGGCGCCATACCCAAATAGTGTTGCAAAATGATGCGGTTCACGCGGTTCGGCAGATTCAATGATAATACCGAATTTAGATCGCTTCTTGGCAGCATTTAAAGAATGATGAAGAAAGGAACAAGCAAGAAGTGCCGGGATAGGGCCGTTGATCTTATCAGCTCCACGATCGGTAAGAATCATGATATTGCAACCATTATCAACTGCTTTAGAAGCTTTATCTACGATATCTTCAAGCGCCTTTTCCAAGGCATTTAGACCTCTTTTGATATCGTATAGCATGGGAATCTCATAGGCCTTGTAATCTGGATGGTCAATATTTTTGATTTTATCCAGATCGTCATTCGAGATCACAGGATTTTGAATTTTTAGTTTCTTGCAATGATCGGCAGAAGTAGTAAATATGTTACGGTCCTCACCTATGGCAAGGCTAATATCTGTTATGATCTCTTCTCTTATTCCGTCAAGCGGAGGATTGGTGACCTGGGCAAATAACTGTTTAAAATAATTATATAATAATTGGTGTTTGTCAGAAAGGACAGCCAGGGGGGTATCGGTTCCCATGGACCCTAAGGCTTCTTTACCACTTTTACACATCGGTGTGATGATGGTGTCAATGTCTTCCATCGTATAGCCGAACATGCGCTGTCTTGTCTTATAAGGCGTTAGTTCAACAGGGCATTTGTTCCCTGTATAAGGGACATTCGCCAATGGCAATAAATTCTCGTTTAGCCATTCCCTGTAAGGATGTTTTTTGGTTACTTCGTTTTTAACTTCCTCATCTTCGATTATTTTACCGGCATTCATGTCAACGAGGAACATTTTTCCCGGTTCAAGCCTGCCGTGTCTTACAACATCTTCGGGTTTTATGTCTAAAACACCAATCTCTGAAGACATTATGACATAACCTCCTTTGGTTACGGTAAAACGAGAAGGCCTGAGTCCGTTACGGTCGAGAAGGGCTCCAATATAATTGCCATCTGTAAAAGGTACTGATGCAGGCCCGTCCCATGGTTCCATGATACAGGAGTTGTATTCGTAAAATGCTTTTTTCTCATCGGGCATGTTACTGTCTTTCTCCCAGGCTTCAGGCACCAGCATCATCATTACTTCAGGCAGGGAACGACCTGTCATCAACAATAATTCCACGGCCATATCCATTGAAGCTGAATCAGATTTCTTTTCAAGTATGATAGGATAGAGTTTCTTAATATCTTCTCCAAAAAGGTCACTCTTCATCAATTCCTCCCTGGCTTTCATACGGCTTACATTACCTCTTAAGGTATTGATCTCTCCGTTATGGCACATAAACCTGAATGGCTGGGCAAGATCCCAGGATGGCGCTGTGTTGGTTGAAAAACGCTGATGAACAAGTGCAAGTCTTGTGACCAGGTCATCATCTGACAGATCTGAATAATAGTTCCTGATATCTTCTGGGATCAGTAAGCCTTTATAAATAAGCGTTGTAGTAGAAAAGCTTGGGATATAAAATTGCCTGGCATGTTTCAATTTAGAACTATTGATCTTGTGTTCAGCAATTTTCCTGGCAGCGTATACCTTGGCATTAAAGGCCAAATCTGTCATTTCCTGCCCATTTTTGCCGACAAAAATCTGTTTGATATAAGGTTCAGTTGTCGCAGCGATCCTTCCAAGATGTTCCGGGTTTACCGGTACCTCTCTCCAGCCCAAGACCTCAAGCCCCTGATCTTTAATTTCTGTTTCCAGTGCATTGATACAATAAGTGTACTGGTTGATCCCTTTAGGTAAAAAGACCATTCCAACGGCATATTCCCTATGGTCAGGAAGTTCGAAATCGCAAGCTTTTTGGAAGAATTTATGAGGAATTTCAATGAGTATTCCAGCTCCGTCACCTGTTTTTCCGTCAGCACTTACCGCGCCTCTGTGTTCTAGTTTTATGAGTATCTCAAGAGCATCATGGATGATGCTGTTGGTCTTTTCTCCATTAAGGCTGCAGATAAAACCAGCTCCGCAATTATCATGCTCAAATTCTGGTAAATAGACACCCTGTTTTTCGTACGCCATAATTAGTAAATTTTCACAAAAATAGCGAAAACCATAGATAAAAATCAAAGAAAAGTGTTAAACCAAAGAAGAAATGTAAAATTATAATTTTAGCCTTGCAAAAAGTGTGGATATGTTAAAAACAACTATGAATATTGATAATTTATAAACAGATATTTAATGCTCAGAAGCCAAAAGGTTCAGCAGTGCCGACCTGAGTTTCGGGTATTTGAACTCATATTTGGTTTTTAGGATCTTATCGGCAGAAACCCTGCTTCCCTCTGTTAAAAGCACCGCCCTTTTACCCAGTATGAGTCTTAAAACCAAGGAAGGAACATTTGGAAGCCATATGTGCTTATGCAGAACAGCGGCAATTTCAGCAGAAAACTCGGAATTGCTTACCAAATCTGGTGCACAACAATTATAGGGACCTTCCATTTGAGGGGATTGAATGGCCTGTAAAATAATTCCATTGAGATCGGCGATGTGTATCCAGGGAATGATCTGTTTGCCGTTACCAAGAGGCGATCCTAAATTCCAATAAAAAGGTTGTGCCATTTTTTCAAGGGCACCACCTTTTTTCATAAGAACGATCCCGATCCTTAAATTGACAGTTCTCATCCCTAAATCCTGGAACTTGTTTACTTCCGTCTCCCAGGCTTTGCATACAGAAGCCACAAAATCATTCCCGGGCTGGTCTTCTTCCTTAAAATTGGCATCACTTGTAGTTTGCCCATAAAATCCAACCGCTGAGGCCGAAACAATTCCTTTAACATTGTGTTTTGACTTTGAAAGTGCCCTGTACAAGAGGGTTGTAGTTTTGACCCTGCTATCCAGGATTTCTTTTTTCCGGCTTTTAGTCCATCTTTTGTCAGCAATTCCTGCACCAGCCAAATGTATGATATAGTCTATATTTTTAAAGGCCTCATTATCGATTAGGGATTTTTCATGATCCCAAAGGTAGGTCTTGTATGGAGAATTGTTGTTTTTGCTGCGACTC
>JBFFLO010000158.1:0-6396 GCA_041554895.1 Lutimonas sp.
CAGTGAGTGGTTTAACATTCCTTTACAAATGATGTATGGGCACAAACCTACAGAGGCCAAGGTCCTGGATTATTGGTCATGGGTAAACCCATTGTACACAATTAAGACTCAAAAAAGAGTGAGTCATGTGCAAATCGATCCAAAAAATTTGATGGCCGATATTGACCGGGTGAATAATACCATGATAAAATGATATCATGAAAAAATCCCGATCAAAAAATTGATCGGGATTTTTTAGTGAAGTTACTTTTATCTCTTACTTCAACTTTTTCTTAACCTCCACTTCCTGGTAGGCTTCAATGACATCATCTACCATGACATCATTGTAATTCTTAATCTGAATACCACAATCATATCCCTTGGCAACTTCTTTTACATCGTCTTTAAAACGTTTCAAAGAAGTAAGTTCTCCGGTAAAGATCACCACATTATCCCTGATCAACCTGATCTTGGAACTTCTGTAGATCTTACCTTCCTGAACCATACAACCTGCAATGGTTCCCACCTTAGAGATCTTATAGGTTTCCCTGACCTCTGCGCTACCCGTGATCTCTTCAACGATATCAGGAGACAACATTCCCTCCATGGCATCCTTAACTTCATCAATAACCTTATAGATAATAGAGTAATTCCTGATGTCAATTTCTTCCTTCTCCGCAAGTTGTCTTGCACTAACTGAAGGTCTGACATTAAAGCCAATGATTATCGCTTCTGAAGCAGATGCAAGCAATACATCAGATTCAGTAATGGCACCCACTCCTTTATGGATTATATTCACCTGAATCTCCTCAGTTGACAGTTTTTGCAAAGAATCCGTCAAGGCTTCCACAGAACCATCCACGTCACCTTTTATGATGATATTCAACTCCTTAAAGCCGCCTAATGCAATTCTTCTTCCGATTTCGTCAAGTGTAATGTGTCGCTGTGTCCTCACAGACTGTTCACGGCTCAGTTGAGAGCGTTTTGCAGCAATTTGTTTGGCTTCCCTTTCATCTTCGTACACTTTGAATTTATCACCCGCCTGAGGAGCTCCATCAAGTCCAAGAATCGATACCGGTCTGGAAGGACCTGCTTCCTCAACGTTTCTTCCTCTTTCGTCTTGCAAAGCCTTCACTTTACCAGAATGATGTCCGGCAAGAATATAGTCTCCTACCTTAAGCGTACCTCCATCAACAAGTACGGTAGCCACATATCCTTTTCCTTTGTCAAGAAAAGCTTCAACAACCGATCCGTTCGCCAATTTATTAGGATTCGCTTTAAGTTCGAGTATTTCAGCCTCAAGCAATATCTTTTCAAGTAATTCTTTGATCCCTGTTCCTTTTAAGGCAGATACATCGTGAGATTGTATCTTCCCTCCCCAGTCTTCGACCAAGAGGTTCATTTGGGCCAGTTCATCTTTCACTTTATCAGGATTTGCATCCGGCTTATCAATTTTGTTGATCGCAAACACAATGGGCACGCCTGCTGCCTGTGCATGGCTGATCGCTTCTTTTGTTTGAGGCATAATGGCATCATCTGCAGAGATCACGATCACAGCAATATCTGTTACCTGTGTACCTCTGGCCCGCATGGCGGTAAAAGCTTCGTGACCCGGGGTATCCAGGAACGTAATCTTTTGACCATCCTCCAATTCTACTGCATAGGCACCAATATGCTGGGTGATTCCTCCGGATTCCCCGGCGATCACATTTGCATTTCTGATGTAATCCAGTAAAGATGTTTTACCATGATCCACATGTCCCATTACTGTTACAATTGGAGCTCTTGATTTAAGATCTTCCGGATTATCTGCTTCCTCCTCAATAGTTTCTTCAACTTCGGCATCTACAAATTCGACCTTATAACCGAACTCCTCAGCCACTATAGTAAGTGTTTCAGCATCAAGGCGCTGGTTCATGGAAATCATCATTCCCAATGACATACATGCCGAAATTACATCGGTTACTGTAACATTCATCATCGTAGCTACTTCATTTGCAGTTACGAATTCAGTTACCTTGATTACTTTGCTTTCAGCCTCTTGTTGTTCCAGATCCTTCTCTGCCTGTTGACGGTGAAGATCTCGTTTCTCTCTTCTGTATTTGGCTCCTTTTCCTTTTTTAGATTTTCCTTGTAATTTCTCCAAGGTCTCTCTCACCTGCTTTTGAACTTCTTCAGCAGAAGGCTCCTCTTTTACAATCGGTTTTCTTCCTGTTTGAGGCCCTTTCTGTCCTGTCCTGCTGCCTGCTCTTCCCCCTTGACCGAAATCGGTTCGTTGAACATGTATTCTTTTTCGTTTCTTTTTGGTTTTGCTGGCATCACTTTCACTTTCCTTCTTCTCAACCGGTTTTTTCTTTGGTCGCTCAAACTTTGAAAGATCAATTGTCTCACCCGTTTTCTTGGGTCCGGATAATTTTTGATATTCTGTTTTTAGTGTTTCCGTCTCTTCGGACACGCTTTCTTCAGGCTCTTTTTCTTCAGCAACCTTCTCTTTGGCCACCGGCGCCTCCTGCTTGATCGGTTTTTCTGTAACAACCTCAGGAGCAGGTTCTTTCTTTTCTGCCTTTTTAGCTTTCGGTTCGACGTCTATCTTACCTACTTGTTTAAGGCCTTTTAATTTTTTCGATCCCTTAATTAATTGTGTTTCCGGTTCCTCCTTTTTCTGTGGCACTTCCTCTACAGGTGTCTCCTCTTTAACTTCCGGTTTAGGCTCTATATCTATTTTACCCACCATTTTTGGGCCACTGATCTTTTCAGATTCAGTTTTAAAGATTTCGGCCTTTCTAGCCTCCTCTTCAAGACGCTTCTTCTCAGCTTCCTTTTCTAAAGCCAAACGAATTTCCTCTTTTTCTTTTCTTTTTTCTTCTCCAATTTCCTTAGAGGCAACTTTTTTACTTTTATCTGTCTGAAATTCATCAGATAGTATTGTATAAACCTCTTGAGAGATTTTCGCCGTTGGCCGATGATCTATGTCGATTCCTTTGTTAGCAAGAAACTCAACAGCCCTGTCTAAAGAAATATTAAGTTCTCGTAAAACTTTATTAAATCGTTGTGGCTTGTAATCTGTCATAAATTAATTTAAAATGAACCTCTTTTTTTCTATTGCAAAATAAAAAATATTATGATTCGAATTCTTCTTTCAATATTCTTTGCACTTCAAGAATAGTTTCTTCTTCCAGATCCGTCCTCTTCACCAATTCACTCAGGTCAAGATCTAAAACACTTCTTGCCGTATCGAGACCAATGTTTTTAAACTCATTGATCACCCATGCTTCAATTTCATCAGAGAATTCTGTTAATTCAACATCGTCTTCAACTCCTTCTCTCTGAACATCGATCTCATACCCCGTAAGCTGACTGGCCAATCGGATATTCACTCCGCCTTTTCCAATCGCTTTAGAAACTTCTTCAGGCTTTAAAAATACGTCAACTCTTGGTTTTTCTCCTTCTACCGCTTCGTGAATCTTCAAGGAAACTACTTTTGCGGGGCTTAAGGCCCTTTTGATGAACTGTTCATCAATTTTGGTAAAATTAACCACATCAATATTCTCATTGCCCAATTCTCTCACGATCCCATGAATCCTTGATCCTTTCATACCTACACAGGCACCAACAGGATCAATTCTGTCATCGTAAGAATCTACGGCGATCTTAGCCTTTTCTCCTGGAATTCTCGCTACACGTTCTATCGTTATTAAACCATCGAACACTTCAGGAATTTCCTGTTCAAAAAGTTTTACCAAAAACTCAGGTGCCGTTCTAGATAATATAATAGATGGCTTATTTCCTCTTAATTCTACATTTTTGATAATGCCCCTTACAGATTCCCCTTTTCTAAAAAAGTCTGATCTGATCTGTTCACTTTTAGGTAAAACAAGTTCATTGCCATTATCATCAAGCAATATAATTGCATTGTGCCTAACATGATGAACTTCGGCCGAATACAACTCTCCTTCAAGCTCTTTATAATGCTTAAAGATATTCGTATTATCATGTTCATGTATCTTCGAGATCAAATTTTGACGCAATGCCAAAATAGATCTTCGTCCGAGGTCAATAAGCTTTACCTCTTCAGATACTTCCTCTCCTACTTCAAAATCCGGCTCAATTTTTTGGGCTTCATCCAAAGAGATCTCTTCATTATCATCTTCAACTTTACCATTCTCAACAACGATCCGGTTCCTCCAAATCTCCAAGTCACCCTTGTCCGGGTTGATAATGATATCAAAATTCTCATCCGACCCGAATTTTCTTTTTAAGGCAGATCTAAATACCTCCTCCAAAATGGCCATCAAGGTTACCCTGTCAATACTTTTTTCGTCTTTAAATTCCGAAAATGATTCAATTAATGCGATATTTTCCATTACATATTCTTATTAAAAAATAATCTTCACTTTTGCTTCTATTATGTCACTCAATGGAATAGTTTGCTGTTTTTCCACTGTTATCTTTCCTTTGCCAATTGGCTTGGCTTCTCTCGTTTTCCAGAAAAGGGTGATTCCCTGATCGGTCACTTCAGTCAACTTACCTTCAAAATTCTTATCAGCAGTTTTTACCTTGAGAGTCCTGTCAATATTTTTATTATATTGTCTTGGGTCTGTAAGGGGGTCAGTAATATTTGGAGTGGTTACCTCAAGTGAAAAATCTTCATTTTCACGATCCAGATTGTGTTCCACATGCCTGCTGATCCTGATACATTCGCTCAAAGGCACTCCCGAATCCCCGTCAACAATAACTTTTATACTACCCTCAGTACCGAAAATCAAATCGATAAGAAATAAAGCTTCATTTTCAGCAAGAGCTTCATTTACTAAGGTTCTTACTATATTTTGATCCATTTGCCAAGTATAAAAAGAGGGGACTATCTGTCCCCTCCAACTCATTCGTCGTAAATTTCGCTGCAAATATAGCAATTCCTTTGATACTTACAAAAATCATGGGCCTAATCAATGAAAATTTATTAACTTTAGCTTATGATTTAAAAACAAATGTTATGAAACGAATATTAGTACCCGTTGATTTTTCCAAAGAAGCCGAATGTGCTGCCAGGGTTGCTGCCAGTATTGCCAAAAAAACAGGAAGTGAAATTTTTCTTGTTCATATGTTGGAATTACCTGTAACTACAATAGATCCGGCAGAAATGAATACCATAAGTAGCGAGCCTCAGATCATCTACTTTATGAAACTGGCTCATCAAAAGTTTGAAAAATTCAAGAAATTACCATTCTTTAAAGGCTTATCAGTAGTTGAATCCATACAGTTTCAACATGCTTTTTCAGGAATCATCAATGAAAGTGAAAAAAATAATATTGACCTCATTGTCATGGGTTCTCAAGGGGCATCGGGTCTTCAGGAGATGTTTATCGGTTCCAATACTGAAAAAGTTGTAAGAAGATCTAAAGTTCCGGTTTTAGTCATCAAAAAAAGCGTTGAAGATTTTGTTGTAAAAGATATCATTTTTGCCTCTGATTTTAATAAAGAAAGTAAGAGCACGTTTCATAGAGTAATCGATTTTGCCCAGTTGTTTGATGCTAAAATCCACCTTTTGTACATTAATACCATCCACAATTTTGATACCACAAAGAATGTTGAATCGAGAATAGCTCGTTTTATGGAAGGGTTTGATTTCAGTAACTATACCAAAAATATTTATAATGATATCTCGGTTGAAAAAGGGATCCTGAGTTTTGCAAGAGACATCGATGCAGATCTGATTGCTTTAAACACTCACGGGCGCAGTGGCTTGTCTCAGCTTTTTAACGGAAGCATTGGACTAGAACTCGCCAATCATGCTTTAAGACCGGTTATTACGTTTAAAATATAACTATTACCATTTAAAAGGAGTGAAACCGATCCCAAATTCAGCCCAATCTGCACGGGATGTTTTTCGGGTTTTTACAGCAACCTGAGTAAAAAACCAATCATTGATATCATATCTAAAACCAGCCTTGAGATAACTGGGGGTTTTTCCTTTATCGTCTGTAAGATATACCCCCCCATGCAATCTGACGGCGAATCTTCCAAACATAAAGTCATATCCTATATGTACACTGGTAAGGAACTGGTCCTTGGTTTCGGGATATTCGGGTTCCAGGCTACCATCCCAAAAATATTCAAGTCCGGCCACGACCGCATGCATGGAATTGAATTTAAACCTGTAATCCAAGGCCCCTGAAAAAATGCCATATCTTTTGTAAGTTCCTTTATCCTCTTCGTTTTGAACTGTTCCCCCGGCCAAGTATATTTCTATCGAACTTTCCCTTAGTTTCAATTGTCTTGTTGCCTCTGGCCTCTCAAATCTGGCTTGTAACAGCTCGTTGGTATAAACATCATTGCTCACTAGTTTTTGGTCAGCATTATAGTGATACCTCAAGCCTAAATTTAAACCATACATATTAAAACCAAAATTCGGCGTGG
>JBFFLO010000159.1:0-6367 GCA_041554895.1 Lutimonas sp.
ACGTTGTTCCCTTTTGCCTCCTTCAAAGACCATATGCTCGCTAACACTATAATTTGTCGCGCGAATCGCTTCTTTAACAATACCCTTTTTTACAAGATCCTTTTGGAATTCATTCAGCGTGTATGCCAAGCGATCATTACAGCCCATATAAGTGGAATCGACAATGTTTAAAGGAATTCTAAAAACAATCTCCTTAGGCATCTCTTTAACAATGGCCTTTCCTGCCACTATTAATGAGGCCTTGGTATTCTGGGCAACTGCACTTGCTGTTACCAAAAAGAATAATAAATAGGTGATTTTCTTCATGATATTTTGATTATATCTTTAGCATAGCCAAACATTGTGCCAAATACTACCTGGTACTTATATGAATTTACAGGGCAATTCAATTGTTGATGAATTATACGCGGTCATTAACACCCACACTATTGTATATCCAATATTTCTTAACATTTATTTAACCATATTCTTCGTTTTCGGACATTCAATGTCGTAATTCTTCAGGTAAACTTGCTGTAGATTCGTACTATAATTATAAACCAGGAACAAAATGAAAGATTCAATTTTACAAGCAGTACTTGCCATAGGAATATTAAAATTCACAGATATTAATGAAGGGTTTCTATGCAAAATAGAAGCAAGAAAAATAAAAAATGAGGTTGAAAATGCCATTATGAACCTTAAAAAAGGTATCATAGATCAATTGGAGTTTCAAAAGATCATTTTTAGGAATCAACAAAAACTGGATGATGTGCTGGTAGAATGGGCATAATCCCATCTAAATTAAACTCATGGTATATAATTTCCCATAATTATAATTAGGTTTCAGATTAGATTAAGAACCGACATGCTCATCATGTCGGTTTTTTTTTGACTGCAATCAAAAACCCTGTGGACCTGGCTCATCGAAAACCTTGTCTTTAAGCTATGGATAAGAAAAACCATTATACTATTTATATTACAAGACCATTAACGAAAATATTCTGCAACTCTGCAAGAATGTGGCTCAGAAAGCAGTTGGTAATGCAATGGTAGTATTAAGTGCTATAATGAACATTTAAAGCTCGCTCATATGAGAACCGGACAGGGATCAATCCGGGAATCCATAATGGGAAAAAATGTATTGACATAAGTTCTGTGAAATGGTATTTGACTTTCCTGACTTTTAAGATCTCCTTAAGAGTCTAATGCTTCTGTTCCTTCTATTTTTAGCTACATTTGCAGGATAAATTCTATCAATCATGAAAAGAACTGCCCTTATCACCGGTGCTACTTCAGGCATAGGAGAAGCCACAGCCAGATTATTTGCCAAAAATGATATCAACCTTATCCTTTGTGGCAGGCGAAAAGAAAAATTAGATTCCCTTGAAACTGAGTTAGGTTCCTTGGTACGGGTTAAGACTTTAAGTTTTGACATAGGCGATAGGGATTCGGTCAATAAAAACCTGAATTCACTAAAAGGAAAGTGGCGGCATATCGATATTTTGGTCAATAATGCCGGAGGGGCCCACGGACTAGATCTTTTCGTTGATGGTGATGGGGACGATTGGGAACAAATGATCGATTATAATGTTAAAGGCTTGCTATATGTTTCCAAGGTTATTGTGCCTTGGATGATCGAACGAAAGAAGGGTCAGATTATCAATATAAGTTCAATTGCGGGGAAACAAACCTATGCAAAGGGCATGGTCTACTGTGCAAGCAAATCGGGAGTGGAGGCCATTAGTAAGGGGATGAGATTGGAATTGGTGCCACATGGGATTCGTGTAAGCAATATTGCGCCTGGTGCAGTTGAAACTGAATTTTCTATTGTAAGATTTAAAGGGGACAAACAAAAGGCGAAAAGTGTGTACAGTAATTTTGATCCCTTAGTTGCCCAAGATATTGCCGATAGTATCTTTTATTGTATCAATGTACCTTCCCATGTCCAGATCGCTGATATGACAATCTTCCCTGCTGCACAAAGTGATGCTACGACAATACACCGGGAATAAATTTAGCTATAACTTTTTACTCAGGTATAATTTTAAGATCCGGTTGATGACCTGGGTCAGCAAATTCAATGACCTGCGTCATTTATTAGCTCCTTCAATATCATTATTTTAGAAAGCTATTGAAACATCGTTTGTATCCAATCATAGCCTTATTTTAATACAAACATCATGAAAAACATACTCGTATCTATCGATTTTAACAATCACGAAAAATTATTAATTGACAAGGCAATTGAAATGGCCAAGGCATTTGATTCAAAAATATGGCTGCTGCATGTAGTTGCCCCTGAGCCTGAATTTATAGGGTTCGGCGTAGGCCCCCAATATATCAGGGATGTCAGGGCCAGTGAATTAAGAAAAGAGCATCGTCTTTTGTCAGATTACGCCAATATGGTCCGTCAGGAAAATCAGGAATGCGAAGGGCTTTTAATCAATGGCGCCACCATTGAAATGATCTTAAAGGAAGCTAATAAACTTGCCATAGACCTTATCATAATAGGGCATCATCACCACAATATACTGTTCAAGGCATTTTTTGGGAGCGTAGCTTCTGGAGTGATCAAAAAGGCAAATATTCCTGTATTGATCGTGCCATTACAAGATTAGGGTATCGCCGGATATTAATAATTGATCATTTTTCTGGAGAAGGTTTTTCCTTCATTATCAACTAGCTCAACAATGAAAAACCCACCCATTTGTATCCGATCAAGATTTAATTCATTATTGGCAGAATGAGTTTTTTCTTTAATCACTAACCTTCCTAAAGCATCATATACCTTAATATGTTCAATTAGATTTTCACCTTCTATGATAAGATTTTGATCCTGTATATAAATCTTAACATCCTTATCGACTATATCCTCATCTAGCCCTAATACAGTGCTATTAAAAAGCAAACTAAATCTTTGTTTAAAGGATCCTTTGCCATCATATTTAAAAATATAGGGGGAGGAGTTCAGATCGTGTACCATCTCATTAGCATTATCCCTTAGTAAAATATCCTGCCCCCTTAATAAGCCTTCTTTCCTTGACAGTTCTATTTTCATTTCAAGGCCTTCCTTTTCCGCATCGAAACCAAGATCTACCACCTTTTGGTCGTCGAATGGTCCGAGTCCCTGGATCGCTAGTTTCTTGTCATCAAGCACAGAATAAAAAGCAATGGGTTGGTTTCCACTTAAATAAAGTGCATCATACCCAGAATCCATCTGGTCAGAAGCGTTTTCGTCGAAGCCTATCAAAATTTGCTTAAAAGAATTGTCTGACCCTTTTAAATTGATCCATAACCTGTTTTTTTCAACACTTCCCTTGTTCTTAGCTCCTTTAAAAAACTGATCATTAGCGCCCATTAATATCATCGACGGATCAAACACCACCTTGTCCGGTTTTTTGGCTCTAACAAAAAAACCCTGACCTGAGCCAATATTATTGGCCACAACCACATCCTCTTCAATACTCACAGGGCCCATCAAATTATAAGTCACATAATCACTGGGGGCATAATACCCAGCATCAGATATCGGTGTACCGTGGGTCCATAAATAAACAGTACCGTCGATCACACCATTACCTTTAGCTTCTCCATTTGTATCAAGAAATTTTTCAATATCAATGGCAGACGGATAGGGGTTGCCTATCAAATTGAAATCATTATCCAGGTTTTCATTAGACCCTTCATCATTATTGAATTGCATTACTGATGTAGATATGGTTCCATAATTAGGCCTGCCTGAAAAGCTTAGAACATGCTCACCTGATTCTCCAACAAGTCCTTCTGCAGCATACCCTTTCCCAATTTCCATTGTTCCTTCTGCTTTAACCCAAACGTCCCAATAGGTTTCATCACTCACAAATTTTGATTGGTCGTAATAAAAGATCCTGTTTGGGCGAACTCCGGCAAAAACAACATCAACCTGATCCCCCTCAACAGAAGATGACCAATAAGTAATATCTTTGGGATCATTCCTGGGAGAGGATTTCTCTATTTTCTCTATGCTACCGGTTACAATTGCATTTGTATTTTTGATGATCAGGGATTCTGTATCTCCAATAACTAAAGATCCATTTGAGTGAATGGTCAAATTTCTATGTACAAAAACATTATTGTTTCTCCCTTCAGTATTATCTTCAAATTTCAGCAATCCACCATCATTAATGTTGAGATCATAGGTTGCAAAATTATCCTGACCCCCTTCATAATCTCCATAGATTTCAGTGTTCCTTGTGCGATCTGTAGGAGAATTACTATCCCAGGAGGCTCCATTCCATACGGCAGGCCCAATTTGATGGGTACCCAAGGCTATGTTTTTCAATTTATCTGCCTGATTTACTTCTTGCAGAGAATCCAATTCTATCCAATTATTCGTGTCAAAATCTCTTTCAGGTAATTCAGAAGAATTGCCTCCTCTGATCAATGTAGTGTTTTGACCCCATTGAACAGGAGTCGTATTTCCCAGAATATCCTTTCTATTTATATATTTTCTGCTTCCGGGGGTTGTAGTAATGAGAATCACATCATTTCCGTCGAAATCACAAACAAGACTTTCAATTTGATTGGCATTACCCATATAATCAGCAAGCGGTGCGACAGGACTTGGGCTGTTTTTATAAAGCAATACTTCATCTTTCATCATGGCCGGTATAGGCTCGGACGCTTTGGGTTCTGTTGAAGCAATATTTGCCAGATCTGCACTGTCATATAAATCCATAAAATATGTTCCTAAAGGGATATCATTGCCAGAAATATTTTTAATCTCGATCCATTTACTATCACTGACCTCATCATGATAATATTGCGAAATCATAAGATTTTGATCATCTAAGGTCAAATCTTTACCAAGATATTGGTTTCTGGCGATTACCAGTGTTACATCTCTACCAAAGGCAATCGATTTTCCTGATGCATCCGTCTGAAATGTTGAAGAATTAGTCGCATTTGGATGCTGAATTGACATAAAAATATACCTAAAATCAGGTGAAAAAGTTAAACCTGTGGGTTCGCTACCCAACGGGGTTCTCGCAAAAATACTAACTGCTGGATTCGCTTGTGTATGACCGTTTTTAATTAGCCAAATATAATTTCTCTTCTCTGAACCACTTTCATCCTGAGCTACCCATAAGTTACCCTGATCATCAAAAACAAGATTATCCGTACCATTCCCCCAAACTACATTTTCGCTATTATTATTGCCTAAGTCAATTTCATACTCACTATCTCCTCCAACATATAATTCAAAATCTTCAATTCCGTTATCAGAATCCTTGAATCTATAAACAACACCTTTACCCTCAAAGCCTAAATCTGTATGTGACTCTCTTTTAACGGCAAAATAAACAAGACTATCTATGGGATTAATTTCAACATCTTCAATACCTCCAAAATTTGTGGCTCTGCTTGGCACCAAAGCTTTAAGTGAATCACATTGAAATAAAGTATTATTTCTTTCCCATTTAGAATTATTCTTAAGTTTAACCCATTCATGATTACTTTTTTTATCTCCTCCGTATACATAGAGTTCACCATCGCTTAAATCCTTTGCCTTTGTTGCAACAAACTTAAATAGATACCCTTGCCCATTTGTTGCATCAGCACCTTGATAGACAGTTTTATGATCTGCCCTGATCACAGCATTCTCATGCTTAAAATTACCCATAGCCCAAAGTTTGTCCTTATCTTCTCTGCCTCCCGCTTGATTTAAAATGGTCTTTGTAGCTGGGTCAATTTCAACCGCCCATCCAAAATCATCATAACCATCACCATTTAAATCTCTTGTTGTAACCCATGGATATTGAGGATTTGCATTCAATTCAATACTTGTATATTCTTCACAGGTGATAATAGTGTTCCAAGGTGTTACTGTTCCTGAACAATTAGCTGCAGTTGGAAATAACAAAGAAAAATCAACAAGTTCTGAATTATCTACACTCCAAAGCCCTCTGCTATCATCAAATTCGATATCAAGAATGGTCACAGCTCCAGGCGCAATTTCAGAATTGATGGAAAGATATCCGAACTTACTACTACCTTCTCTTGGAACATAACCTGTAAAATCAAAATTTGGACCTGAATTAATATCAGGAATAACACCACCCAAATCTAAGAATTGTTGAGTGTCAAAAAGAATCTGAAAAGAATGAGTACTGGGAAGATGAAATATTTCATCTTGACTCCCTGGTGGGAGAGATTCAAAGTCACTAATATGCTGTGAGTAGCATAGCGTACAAAGAAAAAAAGACAGGATGAGGGAAACCGTACTTTTCATAGCTTTATTTTATTGAATATCAATAGTATAACAAACTATTGAAATAGCTCATTAGATCATATATTGACCATTTATACCTATACCCTTTTTCTCTGAACAAGTATAAATTTACAT
>JBFFLO010000160.1:0-6330 GCA_041554895.1 Lutimonas sp.
GACCGTGTTGACTTTAAAGAAGCATTATTTACATCGGGAGATACCTATGCGAGATATAAAGTAAGAATAATGGAAATGTGGGAATCGATGTCAATTATTGAACAATTGATTGATAACATCCCGGAAGGAGAAACCAAAGTGGCAACAAAAGCAGTAATTAAATTACCAAAGGGTGAATTTTACCAGCGTGTTGAAACTGCAAGAGGAGAATTAGGGGTTTACATAAACAGCACCGGAACTAAAAATCCGTACAGGCTTAAATTCCGTTCGCCGGGATTTTCGAATTTATCAGTTTTAAACCATATTTCAAAAGGAGGTAAAATAGCCGATTTGGTAGCTACTATGGCTTCATTTGATTTTGTAATACCAGATATTGATCGCTAATATGACTAATTTTTTAATGATGAATTTACCATTAAGCATAACAAAAACAATAAGTGATTGGATTTACTCTATCATGCCGGAAAGTGCAGCGACAATTACAATTTGGGTTTTAATTGCAGTAGCTTATCTAACCTTATTTGCAGTAGCAGGGTTGTATTTAGTATTGTTAGAACGCAAAGTAGCCGCATGGTTTCAGTTGAGGTTAGGACCAAACAGAGTGGGCCCCGGTGGAATGTTTCAAACCATGGCAGATGCCTTAAAGTTGGTTTCTAAAGAATTGACAACTACTGAAAAGGCGGATAATTTTTTATTCAACTTAGCTCCTTATTTTGTAATTGTTTCGTCGCTAATTGCTATCAGTGTTTTTCCTTTTTCTAAACAATTTCAAGCCTTTGATATCAATATTGGGGTGTTCTTTTTATTGGCAGTCTCTTCAATTGGTGTGATAGGAATTTTATTAGGAGGATGGGCAAGTAATAATAAATTTGCTTTGATAGGTGCCATGCGAAGCGGTTTACAAACAATTAGTTATGAGTTATCGGTAGGGATGTCAATATTAACTATGGTTTTATTGACAGGGTCTTTACAATTGTCTGAAATTATTGAGGTGCAAAGAACCGGCGGCTGGTTAATCGTGCAAGGGCATATTCCTGCGCTCATCGCTTTTATGATTTTTATGATAGCCGGAACAGCGGAAACCAATAGAGCCCCTTTTGATTTGGTAGAAGCAGAATCTGAATTAGGAGCAGGTTTTCACACAGAATATTCGGGGATGAAATTTGCCTATTTCTTTTTAGCAGAATTTATCAATATGTTTATTATTGCTTCAATAGCTGTAGTATTATTTTTTGGAGGATGGTTGTCTCCTTTCGGAATCACAGATAATATTGCATGGTTCCCTGAATCAATTTGGTTTTTGTTAAAAGTATTGGTCATTATCTTTTTAATGATGTGGTTTAGGTGGACTTTCCCAAGATTGAGGGTAGACCAATTATTAACCCTGGAATGGAAGTATTTATTGCCAATAAACTTGGTGAATATCGTAATAATGGCCATTGTAATTTGGTTGAATTGGATAATTTAATAAATGTTTAAAGAACGATAATGAGTTACTTTTCAGATATATATAACGGAATAAAAACCTTACTTACCGGAATGAGCGTTACGGGAGGTTATTTTATTCGTGCTAGAAAGGGCAGTATAACACAACAATATCCCGATAACAGAGATACCTTAAAAATGTTCGATCGGTTTAGAGGTGAAGTTGTCATGCCGCATGACGATAATAATGAACACCATTGCACCGGATGCCAGAAATGTGAAATAGCATGCCCCAACGGTTCAATTGAGATCGTCTGGGACAGGCAGGTTGATCCGGAAACCGGTAAAAAGAAGAAAATGATCGATAAGCATATCTACCATTTGTCTATGTGTACCATGTGTGGTTTATGTATCGAAGCTTGTCCGACCGATGCCATCGTATGGGCTCAGAATTACGAAAATTCGGTTTATGACAGAAGTGCACTAACTAAAGTATTGAACCAGCCTGGCTCTAAGGTAAAAGCAGGAATAGAAGATTAATAGTATGGAAAGAATTGTATTTTATTTAATAGCCTTGGTCATGATCGTTTTCGCGATCAAAGCTGTTTCCAGTAGAAAAATGCTGAGAGCAGTGATCTACCTTTTGTTCGTGTTAATGGGTATTGCAGGAATCTATTTTATGGTGGATTATACATTTATGGCTGCCATTCAACTAGCCGTTTATGCAGGCGGGGTGATCGTTTTGATCATTTTCTCTGTGTTGCTTGTTCATCATATTGAATTAAGACTTGATGTTTCAAAATTATCACAGCGGGTTTTAGCAGGATTATTGAGCCTTTCGGGACTGGCACTTACTTTATACGCGATTTTTACCTATAAATTCAAGCCGGTCGAGAACTACAACAGCATTGAAGTTCATGACATTGGTCTTGGGATGCTGAGCTACAAGGCAGGAGGTTTTATACTGCCGTTTGAAGTGATCAGTGTATTGCTGGTGGCCGTTATGATTGGTGCCATTGTTATTGCCAAAGGAAAAAGATTAGAACAGTAAAACAAAGCTAAATGATACAAGGAATAAGCATATATGAGATCTTGACATTGACTTCCATCATATTTTTTATCGGAGTTTACGGATTTCTGACAAGAAAAAACCTGATCACCATGTTATTGTCAATTGAATTGATTCTTAACGCCTCGGCAATCAATTTTGTAGTGGTCAACACCTATTTATTTCCCGATGTGCTTCAAGGAGTGTTTTTCTCGGTTTTTATCGTAGCTGTTGCGGCGGCAGAAACAGCTCTTGCCGTGGCCATAGTGATCAATTTATATAAACTGATCACCTCTGTCGAAGTAAAGGATACTGAAGTAATGAAGTATTGATTTAAAGATTTAATGAAAAAAATGAAATAATGTAATTATGGATTTTAGCTATACAATTTTAATTCCTCTTATTCCTTTAGCAGTATTTTTGCTTCTTGGGATCAATTACAATAGAATTAAGCCTGCGGTATCTGGTTGGATAGGATCTTTGGGGCTTTTTACCACACTTGGTTTGTCTTACTACACGGCGTATCAGTATTTCTTTGTGGTTGGAAAAGTGGGAGATGTTTACCAGACTTTTACTGAACAATGGCGTTGGATGAGCTTTACAGAAACACTTTATATAGACATGGGTGTTTTGATCGACCAGATCTCTGTGATGATGCTTGTCGTAGTATCAACTATTTCTTTTATGGTACACCTTTACAGCCGGGGATATATGAAAGGAGATCCTGGTTATACAAAATTTTTCGCTTTTTTATCTTTGTTCACATTCTCTATGATGGGCTTGGTATTGGCCGTGAATCTTTTTCAGATCTACATTTTTTGGGAATTGGTTGGGGTCTCATCCTTTTTGCTGATAGGTTATTATTATACAAAGCCTTCCGCTGTAGCGGCAGCCAAGAAAGCCTTTATTGTGACCAGGTTTGCTGATCTTGGATTTTTAATAGGCATCCTGATCATAGGGTATTACGGAGGATCTTATGATTTCGCGGCCTTGAACGACCTTGAAGGCAATGTGATCAGTAATTGGGCTTCGACTTCCTTTATGGGCTTGTCTGTTATTACCTGGGGTTTACTTTTGATCTTTATGGGAGGTGCCGGAAAATCGGCTATGTTTCCGTTACATATTTGGCTGCCTGACGCGATGGAAGGCCCTACGCCGGTATCCGCGCTTATTCATGCCGCAACCATGGTTGTTGCCGGTGTGTATCTGGTAGCAAGACTGTTCCCTTTATATTATTTTGTTGAGGATGGTTATGCTTTGAATGTTGTAGCCTGGGTGGGTGCATTTTCAGCGCTTTTTGCTGCCATTATTGCCCTGACGCAAAATGATATCAAAAGAGTACTGGCATTTTCAACCATGTCTCAGATTGGTTATATGATGCTGGCGCTTGGGGTTTCGGGTTACTCTGGTCACGACGGCCTGGGTTATATGGCCTCGATGTTCCATTTGTTTACGCATGCGATGTTCAAAGGTCTACTTTTCTTAGGGGCCGGTTCTATTATTCATGCGATTCACAGTAACAATATACAGGATATGGGAGGTTTGAGAAAATACATGCCTGTTACCCATATCACTTTCCTGATAGCCGCATTGTCCATTGCCGGATTCCCGGGTTTCGCAGGTTTCTTTAGTAAAGATGAAATCCTTGTTGCAGCATATGAGCACAACAAGTTGATCTATGTGATTGGAGTAGTGGTCGCCGGATTGACGGCCTTCTATATGTTCAGGCTGTACTTTGGAATTTTCTGGGGCAAGGATACAAAATACAAACATACGCCTCATGAATCTCCGGTATCAATGACTTTTCCTTTGGTATTCCTGGCCATCATGAGTGCTGTTGCAGGGTATATTCATTTCAGTGAATATGTGACAGCAGATCATCGGGCTTTTGAGGTTCATTTGAATTATCCTTTGGCTGCCATAGCAGTAGGGGTTGGATTGATCGGAATCTTGCTCGCTTTTATATTTTATAAAAAACCAAGCAGCCTGCCTGATAAGGCTTCTGCTTCCTTTGGATCATTATACCAGTGGGCCTTTGATAAATTCTATTTTGATGAGCTGTATTTATTCGTGACCAAGGAAATTATTTTTAAACGTATCTCGGCACCTTTTGCCTGGTTTGACAGGCATATCGTGGATGGCACGATGAACCTTATTGGTAATTCCACAGTAGCAGGTTCCGAAAAGATCAAGAAAATTCAATCAGGACGGGTGCAAGACTATGCCTTTGCTTTTATTGCAGGAGCGGTGGTTTTAGCAATGATTTTTATTTATAAATGGATTATTTAGTTGCAAGATGGATATACTAAGCTTATTTGTTATCGTACCGGTCATTACCATGCTGGTGTTGGTTTTTTCCAAAAATTTAAAACAATCCAGGGTGATTGCAGCTATTGGGATGTTTGTACAGTTCGTGATGTCTTTGAACCTGATCTTCGCTTATTATAAGGAGAGACAGATCAATGATTCGATCATGGTTTTTACAAAAGACCTTCTGTGGTTTGAGAAATTCAACATTCATTATGCCATTGGGGTTGACGGAATATCTGTGGCTATGATCGTTCTTGCCTCTATTGTGGTACTTGCGGGTGTTTTCATTTCATGGAAAATGGAAGACTTGCACAAGGAATTCTTTATTTCGCTTATCGTGCTGGCCACTGGGGTTTTTGGGTTCTTTATTTCGCTTGATCTTTTCACCATGTTTCTTTTCTATGAAATAGCGGTGATCCCGATGTTCCTGCTCATAGGTATTTGGGGATCTGGTCCCAAAGAATATTCTGCTATGAAGCTAACCTTGATGCTCATGGGAGCCTCTGCCGTTTTACTTGTAGGAATTCTCGGGATCTATTTCAATTCAAATGCTGAGGGAGGGGCCTTAACTTATAATATTTTGGAAATTGCTCAAGTTAACATACCTGTTGAAGCTCAGAATCTATTTTTCCCTTTAACTTTTATTGGATTCGCTGTACTTGGGGCTTTATTTCCATTTCATACCTGGTCACCTGATGGCCATGCATCTGCACCAACCGCGGTTTCAATGCTTCATGCAGGGGTGTTGATGAAATTAGGAGGCTATGGTGTTTTTCGAATCGCTATGTATTTGCTTCCGGAAGGAGCTATGACCTGGTCCAATTTTTTTATCGTCTTATCGGTTATCGGAGTATTTTATGGCGCTATGGCGGCTATCAGACAAACGGACCTTAAATATATCAATGCCTATTCTTCAGTAAGCCATTTGGGAATGGTTTTATTTGCGTTGCTGATGTTAAACAAAACAGCCTGGAACGGAGCGATACTACAGTCTCTGTCCCATGGTTTTATGACGGCACTTTTCTTTGCCTTGATCGGAATGATCTATGGAAGGACGCATACCCGTGATGTAAGGAAAATGAGCGGCTTGTTAAAGGTGATCCCTTTTATTTCTGTGATGTATGTCATTGCAGGTCTGGCCTCGCTTGGTTTACCCGGATTTAGCGGATTTATGGCTGAAATGCAAATATTTGTGGGTGCTTTTCAGCATCCTGATATGTTTCATCGTGTAGCCACCATTATTACCATTTCGGCAATTGTGGTCACTGCCGTATATGTTTTGAGGGTAGTTGGAATGATGTTGATGGGCCCCATCAGAAACAACGAATTTATGGAATTGGAAAAAGCAACCTGGTATGAAAAGGTTGGCGTGATCCTGTTGCTCATCCCCATCGTTTTTATGGGTGTGACGCCAATTTGGTTAAGCGATATGATAAGAGAGAGCATAAGCCCTTTTATAGAAAGAATGCTGTAGTTCAAATTGATCATAGAACATGAGATTTTCAAAACAGAATTGATTAAAAGAAAGAAAAATTTAAGGATATGGA
>JBFFLO010000161.1:0-6329 GCA_041554895.1 Lutimonas sp.
CTTCCGGTTGGGTACCCAAAGGAGCCTGTTTATGTTCCTGATTTAAAAAGAAAAACGCTCGACCAGGTTGCGGTTTTTTACGAATAGTTTACTTTACATGCCATAATGCCTCATGATCAGTTTCTCATAAATACGATCAGGTAAGATACGTTTTAAAACAATTGAGAATTTCTGCATCAATTCACCCACTTTATAATGCAGTTTTGGATTGGGGTCATTGATGATCATATATACCTGCCGTGCGATAAGGATCGGGTCTTTACCAGAATCGACATGCTGGTCCATCAAGTCAAGGTTTTTTTTATAAATCTCCGCATAAGGAGAATCCTCATATACTGGAGTATGAAACCTGCCTGATGCAATATTCGTGGCAAAATCTCCTGGAGCCACGTTCGTTACTTTGATATTGAATTGTTTTACTTCCATACTCAAGGATTCTGTGACGATCTCCAGGGCTCCTTTGGTCGTAGAATAAATACCTCTATAAGGCAGTCCCATATAACCTGCGATGGAGGTCACATTAATGATCAGTCCTTCTCGCTGCATTCTCATTTGAGGTAAAACAGCCTTTATTACCTCCAAGGCACCGAAAAAATTAGTTTCAAACGCCCTGCGTACCTCTTCAGTAGGTGTTTCTTCGATGGGGCCCGTTATCCCCATGCCAGCATTATTAATCAAAACATCCAGTCTGCCCTCTCTTTTGATAATGCCATGTACAGCCTTCTCAATACTGGATTTATCAAGGACATCGAGTTGAATGAGGTCAAATCCTTTGTGGCCCTCTTTAGGTTGACGACTGGTCCCGTAAACTTTAAAACCTTTTTCTGACAAAAAATTAGCCGTTATGGCTCCTATACCTGATGAAGCTCCAGTAATCAATATAACTTTACTCATAGGTACAAAGATGCTATAAAAAATTGATAATTGAGAAGTAATAACAGGATTCCATACAGGGCTATTAATCCAAAAAAGAAAAGAAAAAATGGCAAGCTACCTGCATCACACCGCTACGACCTAATACCTTTGCTGCGTTCCCGCCCTGGAGGATTCAAAGGGAGCTGGTTGTGCAGGACTTGCCGATGCAAAAATACTACCCTTTTGGAATTAAACAAGCTTTTTTTTGTAACTTTTTATTTTGATACCATACAATGATATGAATACATTTTATTATTTATATTTGTTAAACCTTAAAATTAAATGCCATGGCAGACCAACCCCAACTTTCGAGAAAATCAATTATGTTGAATTACGGATTATTATTAGGATTAGTGTCAATAATAACCGCTTTGGTGAATTATGTTTTCGGGGATATTTACCAACCTCATTGGTCATTGATGGTGGCATCAATAGCAATCACTACCATTATTATCGTTCTCGGACTTAAAAAGGTAAAGGAAATGAATTCCGGGTTTTTAAGCGTTAGCGAAGCGATCAAAACAGGGTTAGGGATCTCACTTATTTCGGCTTTGATCTATATCGTGTATTTAATGGTTTTCTACAATTTTATAGAACCCGACTATTTTACAAATATGACACAGGTTCAAGAGCAAGTGATTCTTGAAACTTATCCTAATTTGACAGATGAACAGTTAGAAGGTGCTAAAAAAAATGCAGCCATGTTTGCTAATACAGGTGTTAACCTGACTTTGACAATAATCGTAAGTCTTTTCTTTGGTTTAATCATTTCTTTGATCGCTGGTTTGGTCATGAAAAAAACAGAAGAAGACATCTAAACCGTTTTAAATGGATATATCCATAGTTGTTCCTCTTTTGAACGAGGAAGAATCATTACAAGAATTACACGATTGGATTGCAAAAGTCATGCAATCCAATCGTTTTTCATATGAGTTGCTTTTTATAGACGACGGGAGCGATGACGGTTCCTGGAATAAGATTGAAGCGCTATCAAAAACCAACCCTTCAGTAAAGGGTATTCGGTTTCAACATAATTACGGAAAATCACAGGCTTTAAATGCTGCCTTCAAAAGGGCTGCAGGAGATGTGGTTATCACCATGGATGCTGATTTGCAAGACAGCCCTGATGAGATTCCTGAATTGTTTCAAATGATCCGGAAAGATGGATTTGACCTTGTTTCAGGCTGGAAAAAAAAGCGGTATGATTCCAAAATACGTAAAAATATCCCGTCAAAACTATTCAATGCGGCAGCCCGTAAAACTTCGGGCCTGGAGCTTCATGACTTTAATTGTGGATTAAAAGCCTACAAAAACAAGGTTGTGAAAAACGTTGATGTTTATGGAGAAATGCACAGGTATATTCCCGTATTGGCAAAAAATGCAGGATTTCAGAACATTGGAGAAAAAGTGGTCATTCATCAAGCAAGAAAATACGGATCTACCAAATTCGGAATGGATCGGTTCATCAATGGGTTTCTTGATCTGATCACCATCAATTTTTTGACGAAATTTGGAAAAAGGCCTATGCATCTTTTTGGCCTGCTTGGAACCATTGTTTTTATAGTAGGTTTTATTTCTGCCATTATCATTGGTGTTTCAAAACTTGTAAAACTGTACCAGCACGAACCGACTATTTTAGTTACCAACAACCCATGGTTTTATATTGCTCTCACCTGCATGATATTAGGATCGCAACTGTTTTTAGCCGGCTTCTTAGGGGAATTGATTTTAAGGTCAAAACGAAAGGCAAAGCGATATTCTGTTAGCGATAAAATCAACCTTCCATAAGAAGAGGTTGGCTGTCTTTAATGTATATGAATTCAAGCAACTTTAAAAAAGTATAAAAAAAACCTTTGCAATGACGGCTTTTGCAGGATTTAAAATCATCCCAAAAAGTTTATATTTGCCTTTTTAAACCCGAATAGCAAATGAATACCAGCGAAATCATCAACAAAGCCAAACAATGGATCAAAGCACCTTTTGATACAGCTACTCAAAACGAAATCCAGGAACTTTTAAACAGCGGTTCAAAGGAGCTTACAGACAGGTTCTATAAAGACCTTGAATTTGGAACAGGAGGTATGAGAGGCGTAATGGGCGCAGGAACCAACAGGATCAATAAATACACTTTGGGGAAAAACACCCAGGGCCTCTCCAATTACCTGTTGAAAAGTTTTACCGATAAGCAACCTAAGGTAGCTATAGCCTATGATTGTCGTCATAACAGCAAACTTTTTGCACAATCAGTGGCGGATGTCTTTTCTGCCAATAATATCATCGTGTATTTATTCGAGGACCTCAGGGCAACCCCTGAGCTTTCCTATGCGGTAAGGGCCCTTGATTGTGATGCAGGTATCGTATTGACTGCTTCGCACAATCCTCCTGAATACAATGGATATAAGGTGTATTTTAATGACGGAGGCCAGATCATCCCGCCTCAGGATGGAGAGATTGTTGATGAAATCAATAAAGTAAAATTTGAAGATATAAAATTTGAGGCCAATTCCTCACTTATCCATATTATTGGCGAGGAGATAGACAAGAAGTTTGCCGAGGAAGCCGTGGCAAATTCAACCTCTAAAGACACCAAAAATCGCGATCAGCTAAAAATCGTATTTACGTCGCTGCATGGCACTTCAATCACTATGGTTCCAAGAGCCTTGGAACTTGCAGGGTTTACAGATGTTCATATTGTTGAAGAACAAAGAGAGCCAAACGGAGATTTCCCCACCGTAGCTTCGCCCAATCCCGAGGAGCCGGCTGCCTTGAAAATGGCCACTGATCTGGCCGATCAAATTGGGGCAGATATCGTTATCGGAACAGATCCTGATTGTGACCGTTTAGGTATCGCGGTAAGAGATCTTGACCATAAGCTTGTTTTGCTCAACGGAAACCAGACATTCGTCATTTTGGTAAATGCCCTGCTAAAAAAATGGAAAGAAGAAGGAAGGATTGATGGAAAACAATTTGTAGGATCCACCATCGTTTCAACACCCATGATCAACCAATTGGCAAGCAGTTATGGCGTAAAGACAAAAGTTGGTCTAACCGGTTTTAAATGGATTGCAAAAATGATCCGAGAAGCTGAGGGTACGGAAGAGTTTATCGGAGGTGGTGAAGAAAGCTTTGGCTTTATGGTCGGTGATTTTGTAAGGGATAAAGACGCTGTATCAAGCACGCTTCTTGCATGTGAAATTGCAGCCCAGGCCAAAAATAACGGCACTTCGATTTATGAAGAGTTACTGGGATTATATGCGACTCACGGTTTTTACAAAGAGCACCTTATTTCAGTAGTAAAAAAGGGCGTGGAAGGAGCTCGTGAAATAGAACAGATGATGGTTGACATGAGAAACTCTCCTATTACTGAGATCCATGGAGAAAAAGTGAAGTTCTTGTTTGATTACCAGACTTCGGTATGCAAAAACCTTATGACAGGTGAAGAGACGGCCATTGATCTTCCGAAATCCAATGTCCTGATCTACGAAACTACAGAAGGTACCCGAATGGCTGCACGGCCAAGTGGGACAGAGCCTAAGATTAAATTTTATTTTAGCGTGCATACTGAATTAAACGATACCAAAGACGCCAAAAAGGTAGAAGCAGTTTTGGATCAAAAGATCCAGAGTATCATTAAAGAATGTAAGCTGAATTAGAGCCTTGGGTTACCAAAAATAATTGATGAAATATTTTAAGCAAATTCTGATGTATGCCAAACCCTATAAGGGGTATGGTATTTTAAATATCATCAGCAATATTTTCTATGCCCTATTCGGAACATTGGCTTTTGTATCGTTGATGCCAATGCTCAAGGTTTTGTTTAAAAGTTCTGCCCCTGTAAATACTGAACCGGTTTATTCGGGAATTTCGCAACTTGGAGATTATATAGAAAATTATATCAACTATTTTATTACTCAAAAAGTAAATAGCGAAGGTGAATCACAGGCTTTGTTGTTTATGATCATCATTATCATTGCAACATTTTTACTTAAGAACATCTTTGGTTATCTGGCCATGTTCTTTATTACATTTTTGCGAAATGGTGTTCTCAAAGACCTGAGAAATGATTTATATGAAAAGACAGTTGACCTGCCCTTGTCCTATTTTTCAGAAAAAAGAAAAGGCGATCTGATTGCGCGAATTTCTACTGATGTATTGGAAATCCAGCATTCGTTTTTATCAATATTAGAATTGATTGTCAGGGAACCGCTTACGATCATTTTTACCATCATCGCCATGTTGGCCTTAAGTCCGCAACTGACATTATTTGTATTTGTTTTTATTCCCGTCTCGGGATATATCATTTCTCTGGTTGGTAAATCTTTAAAAAGAAAATCTGACAGCGTTCAAAAAGAACAGGGTTATTTTTTATCGGTACTAGAAGAAACACTCGGGGGATTGAGGGTCATCAAAGGTTTCAATGCTGAAGGTTATTTCAACTCAAAATTCCAGGCTTCCACATCAAGGTTTTATCATTACTCAAACTCGCTTTTAAACAGACAAAATCTTGCTTCACCCATGAGTGAGTTTTTAGGGATCGGGGTTATCGCTATTTTACTGTGGTATGGTGGCTCACTGGTTCTCGTCGATAAAACGCTGGCTCCTGATGCATTTATAGTTTTTATGGGATTAGCCTATAACATCCTTACCCCGGCAAAAGCCATATCCAAAGCAGTTTATGGCGTTAAAAAAGGTGATGCCGCTGCAGAACGTGTATTAGAAATTTTAAATACCGTATCCCCTTTAAAAGACAAAACCAATGCGATTGTAAAAGAAGGTTTCAATTCGAGCATTTCAATTGAAAACATCTCCTTCAAATATGAAGATGATTATGTGTTGAAAGATTTTTCTTTAGAGATTCCAAAAGGTAAAACCGTTGCATTTGTCGGTCAGTCAGGTAGCGGAAAATCAACCATTGCCAATTTAATTACCCGGTTTTATGACGTTAATAAAGGGAGTATCAAAATTGACGGCACAGACATCCGGGACCTTACTAAAAAGTCTTTAAGAAGCCTTCAGGGGCTTGTCTCGCAAGATTCAATATTGTTTAATGACACGATCAAGAACAATATACTTCTGGGGGTTACCGATAAGTCAGACGAAGAAATATTACTGGCTGCTACAATTGCCAATGCACATGAGTTTATAAAGGACCTGCCGAAAGGCTACGATACAAATATAGGTGACAGCGGTAATAAGTTATCCGGCGGTCAGAAACAACGTTTAAGTATTGCCCGGGCTGTTCTTAAAAACCCTCCAATTATGATATTGGATGAGGCAACTTCGGCACTGGATACTGAATCTGAACGACTGGTGCAAGATGCCATAGAAAAAATGATGAAAAACAGGACTTCCATAGTTATCGCCCACAGATTATCTACCATCCAAAATGCAGACCTTATTGTTGTTATGCAAAA
>JBFFLO010000162.1:0-6329 GCA_041554895.1 Lutimonas sp.
CGAAATGTACTCTTGCATCATTTTGAGACAAGTAACCCGTAGTGCTTTTTTTCTGAGCCGTTTGTACTTGATCTCCGGTACTTATTTTGATCCGGCATCCGATCCCATCCCTGTTACTTGAATTTCCGCTAAGATCCAGCATGATCCAGTTTGCCTGATTTCCTTTATTGTTTCTTAAAAACTTACCTTTCCCGTTAAGGTTCACAATATAAATATCCAGATCCCCATCGTTATCATAATCTCCCATACAGGCGCCACGACCTACATGCTCCTCTCTAAAATAGGGACTCAGTTCAAGTGAAACATCCTTGAATTTTCCTGCGCCGACATTATCGAATAACTGATCTTCCTGACCATAAAGGTGCTTCAATTCGCCATTGGCTTTAAAAATATCGGCATCCCCGTCATTGTCATAATCCAAAAATGAAGATGACCAGCCTACGAATTGCCCGGAAGCCATTGAAATACCAGATGCATATGAATTATCCTTAAAAATTCCATTTCCAAGGTTTTCATAAAGAGAGCAATAATTATCGTCTGAAATAAAGATATCCAGCAGTTCATCATGATTATAATCGGCAAAATCGACCGACATGCTCACGGTTGCCTCTCCTGCCTGGCTAAATCCGGTTCCAGACAAGGTTCCTTGATCACTAAACCCCTTTCCCTGGTCATTATGCCATAAAAAATTCACGGTATGGTCATTTGCGACATATATATCTACAAACCCATCATTATCATAATCAGCGGCACCCACACCCATGGCCCTGCCATCAATATCTATGATCCCCATTTGATCAGTAACATCTTCAAATGCGGAGTTACCCATGTTTTTAAATAAAATATCCTTTTGACTGTCATAGGCCAAAGGTCCCGGAAAACCATCGGGAGCATAATAATAGGAGTAATCAGGATCGTAATTAAGATAATTTCCGACATAGAGATCCAGCAAACCATCATTGTCATAATCCAACCAGACAGCACCTACACTGCACCGCTCTCCCCCACCTGCTCCGGCCTTATCCGTAATATCCTTAAAAGTGCCATCTCCGTTATTTTGATAAAGGGTATTCTTACCGTAATTGCTCAAATAGATATCCGGGAAACCATCATTATTGATATCACCCACGGTAACACCCATGCTGTACCAGGGGCCGTCTACCTTTGCTTCCTTGCTTACTTCCTTAAAGGTCCCGTTTTGAAGATTTCTGTATAAGTGATTATGAGCATCTGTTTCATTGGGTTTGGTTTTACTAAAACCTTCGAGCCAACTGCCACTGCAAACATAAATATCCATAAAACCATCCTGGTCATAATCAAGGAACGCGGCACCTCCGCCGACTGATTCAATGATATTCTCCATTGTTGAAGCACCGATGGAATGAACAAAATCTAGCCCTATGTCTTGCCCGATCTCCTGGAAATAATCGCCATTGGGCTCCGGAGAAACATATTGCCCCGAAGAATCACTATTATTGATGTTGTCATAAAAGTTACACCCGGCTAACAAGAAAATAAGGGCAAGGAAAGCTGGTCCCTGACTTATCCCTTTGACTCTATTTTGGGAGCTTATCCCAAAAAACATCTTTATTCTTTTATGCAAAAAATGTATATTTACCCTCATCTAAACGCTTGATATATAAAACTGTAACTACAAGAAAATTTAATTTAACCTCTCTAAAATCTCCTGTTTTAAAAGGCTTATGGGCTAATTTGACCATTTTTAAAGAGTAAAAACGACAACATTTCTTGTCATGTCAAAGTTGACATTCATTTAGTTTAAAAAAAATGATATATATCATTAAAAAAAAATCTGCTTTTTCATTTTCTTTACGGAAATTTAGGGCCACTTTTAAAGGAAGGTTTTAAATCTGCCACAGAAAATATATTCAACTCAAAACTCAAATTCAATTTTGAATAGTAACAGCATAAAACAGTTTAAAATAGTCATGAAGAAGATTCATTACATTAGTTGGTCGATTGGATTACTTATCGCTTTTTCGAGCTGCACACAACACCCAAAGAAAAATCTTTTTGAATTTGTTGACAGCAATAGGTCACATCTTGAATTCGTGAACACAATCACTGAAAACGACAGTGTAAACCCAAGTGATTGTTTGAATTGTTTCAATGGAGGAGGTGTAGGTATTGGTGATTTTAACAATGATGGCTTATCTGATATCGTTTTTACAGGTAATCAGGTTTCCTCTGCTCTATATCTCAATAGAGGTTCCCTGGTTTTTGAAGACATTTCGATTGATGCAAATTTCGGCACAAGCAGCTGGGTTACAGGGGTCTCCATTGTTGATATCAATGCCGACGGATTAGATGATATTTATTTGAATGTCGCAGGAGTAAATTGCGACAATAACTGCCATAACCTGTTGTTCATAAATCAGGGCGTCAATGAAGCCGGCATCCCTTCTTTTTTAGAGCAAGCTAAAGCATATGGTCTTGATGATGGCAATTATGCCACGCAGTCTGTTTTTTTCGATTACGACCAGGATGGGGATTTGGATGTTTACATTGTTCACAATAAAAACAATACAAATTACAGCAGAAATTCACCCAGGCCCAAGAAATACTGGCCCGAATACCTCTCAGATCATTTGCTTCGAAATGATATTATAGAAGGTATGGACCATCCGGTATTTACAAATGTTTCTGAGGAGATGCAAGTCACCCATCCCGGTTTTGGCCTTGGGGTTGGAATAGGGGATTTCAATAATGACCAGTTGGTTGATGTGTACATTGCAAATGATTTTATTACAGAAGACCTCTTATACATCAACAAGGCACATCATGATAGTTTGAACCCTGTTTTTGAGGAGTCGAATAAAAAGTATGTGGGCCATATGACCATGAATGGAATGGGGATGGATATCAGCGATATCAATAATGATGGTTTATGGGATATTCTTGTCATGGATATGTTCCCGAATAATTACAATCGTCAAAAGCGGGTATTGGGAGGCATGAACTATGCGGCACATATGACTATCACAGGGAATGACTATACGGCTCAATATATGAGGAACACATTACAACTTGGCAATGGGCATTTGAACGATCAACCCATAAGAAGCAGCGAGGTTGGATTTATGTATGGGATTTCCAGCACTGATTGGAGCTGGGCCTCCTTAATGGTTGATTTTGATAATGACGGGGACAAGGATATTTTTATTACGAATGGATATATCAAAGATATTATAGACCTGGACTATATCAATTTTACCACCCAGAAAAGTAATGTATTTACGCCAAACAAGAATAAATTAAAAAAGTACGTAAAAGAGCTTCCTGCCATCAAAGAACCCAATTTCTTTTATGAGCAAAAAGATGATGACCAATTCGAAGATGTTTCCGGCATTTGGGCTGAAGCAACGCCTTCTCTTTCAAATGGAGTGGCCTATGCAGATTTTGATTTGGATGGTGACCTTGACATGGTCGTTAATAATATCAATAACAAAGCCTTCCTTCTCGAAAACAAGACCACCGGGAAACTCCAACATCACTTTCTTAGGGTGAAATTAAAAGGAAATGATCTGAATACCCATGCTATTGGAGCCAAAGTAGTGCTTTGGCATGAAGGTCAGCAACAACACCAGTTCCATTCAGTGGTCAGAGGCTACCTTTCTTCGGTTGATCCGATCATACACTTTGGGTTGAAGGCAGCTGTCATTGACTCATTGAATGTCATTTGGCCTGACGGGACAAAGACCACCGTAAGCAATCCAAAGCCCGATCAAATGTTGGAAATAGATCAAAGCAGTGGAAAACCTTTTAAAAAACCGGTTGATGAAAAGAAATTTCTATTTACATCAAATGACAATTTGCTGCAATATAAACATGAGGAGAACATGTATAACGAATATATGGACCAACCTTTATTAATGCGGCAATATTCCCGTTCAGGACCCAGTATTGCTGCGGCAAATATTGACGGAAATCCTGGTGACGAGATCTTTATTGGTGGCAGCTTTAATAAACCCGGAGCCATCTGGTTTCAGGATGACAATGGAACTTATTATCCGAAACAGGTTCTCGACTCTGTTTATGAAGACACTGATGCTGTCTTTTTTGATGCAGACAATGACAATGACCTTGATCTATATGTGTCAAGTGGTGGAAATGAATTTAATAAAAACTCCCCCAACTTTCTGGACCGGTTATATTTGAACGATGGTAAGGGGAATTTTTTAAGGTCCGAAGAATCTTTGCCAAAACTTTTCCAGAGTACCGGCTGCGTGCGGCCTGTAGATATTGACCATGATAATGATCTTGACCTTTTTATCGGGGCCAGAATATCAACCTTCAATTATCCTGAAACACCCCATAGTTCAATTCTGATCAATGAGAATGGCACTTTTAAGGAACAAGCAGGGTCTGCCATTTCTGAAACAGGCATGGTCACAGATGCTATTTGGCAGGATTTGAACAATGATTCCTGGGACGATCTTATTGTTGTAGGTGAATTCATGCCTATCAGCCTTTACAAAAATGACAAAGGAACCTTAAAAAAAATGAAAAGTACCTGGCTCGATGAAAACAATAAGAAAATTACTGTTGAAGGCTGGTGGAACTGCATTGAACCCGCTGATTTTGACGGGGATGGAGATGTTGATTTTATTGTTGGGAACCAAGGGCTAAATGGTTTTATAAGACCAAAAGAAGGTTATCCAGTTTATGTATACAATAAAGATTTTGACGGAAACGGTACGCATGACCCATTATTGGCTCAATACTTTGAACATGAAGGGGAGCAGGTTTTATATCCTGTTCACACCAGGGAAGACATAAAACTTCAATTCCCTGAATCAATGGTCCAGTATTATACGTTTGAGGATTTTGCCAAGGTGAGTTTTGAAAGCCTCTTAAAAATAAAAGACCTTGAATCAGAAACCTTGAAAGCCACGACTTTTGCAAGCTCCTATATTGAAAATCTTGGGGAAGGAAACTTTAAAATTCGCAATCTGCCGGATGAACTTCAAGTGTCGCCTGTCAACGGTTTTTTGGTCGATGATTATGACCAAGACGGCCAACCGGATATCCTTGCGGTTGGTAACGATTTTTCTGCTGAATCCAATTACGGAAAATTTGACGCTTTAACCGGTTTATTGATAAAAACAAACGGCACTGATTTTGACATCATCCAAAGCAGGAATTCCGGCTTTAATGTCTCTGGCCAATCGAATCATATTGTAAAGCTTACCGATCGTGAGGGCAGGACTCTGATTTTAGCTACCCAGAATGACGATGAGATAAAAGTATTTGAAACGCATCCGTCCGCCAACTGATGGAGGTAATTTCAGAAAATCATAAAGTGTTGCTTTTAATGCTTTGAATTTGGATTAATAATCCAACTTATTATTCGATATTTGTTGTATGACACATTTTATTGTCAAAAGCACGGTACAGATGCCCTGGATCCTTATTCCGGGCTTATAACTATGGTTCTTCACTATAGTTCAACAATATCAATATAACATTTATTCAATAAAACATGAGCAAAGTAATTGTAATAGGCGCAGGAATGGTAGGAAGTGCCATGGCCACAGATATGACAAAAAACCATGAGGTAACCCTCACTGATATAAATTTGTCAGTGCTTCAGGCTATCAAATCGAAGGTTACCAACCTGAGCATCCAGGTCCTTGACGTCATGAACAAAAAACTATTGCAGCAGACCGTTGACCCTTTTGATCTGGTGATTTGTGCTGTTCCGGGTTTTTTAGGTTTTGAAACGCTGAAGGCGATTATAGAGGCTAAAAAAAATGTAGTTGATATTTCCTTCTTTCCGGAAAACGCATTGGAACTCGATGAACTGGCCAAAGAGATGCAAGTCACCGCCATCGTTGATTGTGGCGTTGCTCCAGGAATGGACAACATTATCTTGGGGCATTATAATGAAATCATGAAACTAACTGATTTCGAATGTCTTGTGGGTGGTCTTCCAAAAGTAAAAAAATGGCCCTTTTGTTATAAAGCGCCTTTCTCGCCCATTGATGTGATCGAAGAATATACAAGGCCGGCCCGATATGTTGAAAACGGGCATCATATAGTTCGAGAGGCGCTGACAGATTGTGAATATGTTGATTTTGATAAAGTAGGAACCCTTGAATCATTTAATACAGATGGGCTGAGATCGATCATTCATACCATGCCGCATATTCCAAATATGAAAGAAAAAACATTGCGCTACCCGGGCCATGTTGAATTTATAAAAGCCCTGAAGGAAAGCGGTTTTTTTGACGAAACCTGCATAGAAGTCAAGGGAACCCAAGTAAGCCCTCTTGACTTCACCAGTAAAATCCTTTTTACTGAATGGA
>JBFFLO010000163.1:0-6233 GCA_041554895.1 Lutimonas sp.
TTCACTGGAATTGTCATCAGCCGATAATTTTTACAAATATGAAATTCTTGAAACAGCGAATCACGAATTGGTGCACGGCCAAAATAATAAAGGAAAGATCTGTGCCATAGACAAAACGAAATTAGAAGAAGGGACTTATACTTTAAAAGTGTATACAGATGATTTTGTGATTACTTCAGACATTACTATTTCCGCTGATGATAATGCAAAAGGAACCATTCAATAACCAATATTCAAAACAAATAAAAACACCAAAAAATAAATGTCATGAAAAACATAATCTTATTATTCGCCATATCCATATTCAGCCTTTCAAGCTATGCCCAATCAAATACAAACAAACAATCTGAAAAAGTTACCAAATATGTAACAACCTTCCCGAACGGTGAAGAGGCCATTACGATCACTGATCATTCGGCATCCGACAACCTTAAATTGACCTCAGCAGACAATTTCTATAAGTACGAAATTCTCGAGCCGTCAAACCACGAGCTTGTCCATGGATCTAACAACCAAGGGAAGGTATGTAACATAGATAAAAATAACCTGGAAGACGGAACATATACCTTGAAAGTATACACAGATGATTTTGTGATCACTTCAGACATTACAATTACAAATGGATTACGAGCTGAATCAGGTACTTCTGTGAACTAAGATGATTCTAATTTGTAAGACTATTATATGAAATTTATATTCAATTTATTAATGATGTTTATAGTATATAACGGATTCTCTCAAAATGCAGGGGAAGACAAAAGAAGGAAGGTTATCACCTTTCCTAATGGAGATGAAGCTATTACCATTTTTGAAAATTCAGATACAAATGTGATACGATTAACAAGGGTAGAAGATTATAACAATTATGAAATGCTGGACCTCTCAAATCATGAAGCTGCTCACCGACCATCAAAAAAAAGGGGAACAATTGGTACGGAAGGAACAGATGAACCCCAGGGGAGTTACACAATTAGAAGTTCGAACACCCAGGCTATAGATGAAAATGAAGAAGACCGACCAGGTAGCAGCGGGGCTTAAATCCTGAATCGCATTTAACCGATCATAAAGCATCATTTTTGTAACATGATCATGATTGAAAAACCCTAAATAAAATCTAGAAAAAATGAAAAAATTTAATTCAGTTACCCTAATTATAGTTCTTGCTTTTGGTTTGTTATCAAGCCCAGAAAGTTCGGCCCAACTATTCAATGACATGGACAAGAATCCACATGATATAGTATATTACAGGCCATCTGAAAAGGGGACTCCTCAGGTAAAGGTAATCTACGGGAGGCCAAAGGCCAAAGACGATAAAGTTTTTGGTACGCAAGTTCCTTTTGGCAAGATTTGGAATACAGGCAGTAACGAATCAACTGAAGTTAAATTTTATTGTGATGTAATGTTTGGGAACAAATTTGTAAAAGCAGGAACTTATTCGCTTTATACAATTCCGAATAAGAACTACTGGATTATTATTTTAAATGGGAAAACCGATACCTATGGGGCTCATTTCTACAATCCAAAATTTAATATAGCCACTATAGAAGTGCCTGCTGTAAGGGGGCAGAGCCTTGAGGATTTTTCAATAGGTTTTTCTTCAAAGAACTATGGAACGCAAATGATTCTGGCCTGGGCCGATACAAGGGTTAAAATTCCTTTATATACCGAAGAAAGACTCATTTCAAAAATATAATTATTGATTAATTTGTGTTGTTTGTATTCGGGCATTGCCATATGCCCTGGTACAGGCAAAGAATCAAAAAAAAGGGGATTATTTTAAAAATAGGTTTGTCTATTTACTAGATGAACCTATTTTTATATTCAGGGATCATCATGGTACAGGAATCCTTCTTTCCAAACCATCGATACCTGTTCTGAGCGATCAGGTCATAGAGTCTGTCCCTGAATTTTTTCGGCAGATAGCCCCCAACTAAAAAAATCCTCCATGGCCAGCTTAAATGTTGGCAGATTTTTAAAATGGCAGTCGATTTTTGATATACTTTTCCATCTTCGATCAAAACGATCGAATCCATTCCAATATTTTTCTCTTTATACTGTAACAAAAGTTTTTCTGCGGCGTCTGATTGTAAGGAAGCGAATAGGAACTGTTCTTTTTGATCTTTGGCAAGAATGAATTGAACGGAAGCATTGCAAAGATTGCAGATTCCGTCAAAGAGCAGAATAGATTTTTGATCATTGGAGCGCATATTGCAAAATTAGTGAATTCGTTTTTAGCATATACAGAACAATATTGTCTTGAATAAATATATAATACTACTATCGAATGATTAAAATCCAAAATCTTCATAAATCATACCCCATGGGTGATGAATCACTACATGTTCTAAAAGGATTGGACCTGCACATTAAAGAAGGAGAATTTGTTTCTATTATGGGATCTTCAGGTTCCGGAAAATCAACCCTCTTAAATATAGTAGGCCTTTTGGATGTGCATGACGAAGGTGAGTACTACCTGAATGGTCAATTGATTGAAAATTTAGATGAAAAGAAAGCTGCAGTTCTAAGGAATAAATTTTTAGGTTTTGTATTTCAGGCCTTTAATTTGATCACCTATAAAAATGCCCTTGAGAATGTGGCCCTGCCGCTGTATTACAAAGGGGTAGGCAGAAAAGAAAGGCAAAAAATAGCCATGGAATACCTTGATAAGGTAGGCTTAAAAGAATGGGCAAACCACCTACCCAGTGAACTTTCAGGTGGACAAAAACAAAGGGTCGCTATTGCTCGTGCCTTGGTAACCAACCCAAAAGTAGTGTTGGCAGATGAGCCTACCGGTGCACTGGATTCTTCAACTTCTCATTCAGTGATGGAATTGTTGAAGGCCATCAATAAGGAAGGAATGACCGTATTTGTAATTACCCATGAGGAAGATATTGCCGCCGAAACAGATAGAATTGTCAGGTTGCGGGATGGTGTGATCATAAGTGATGAATTGACAGGAAAAAAAGTAAATGCTTAAATCATGTTTGATTTAGATCGTTGGAGAGAAATATTCCAAACCTTGAGTAAGAATAAATTAAGGACAGCATTGTCTGGTTTTACAATTGCCTTTGCGATCCTTTTATTTACGCTCCTTTTTGGAATAGGGAACGGTCTAAAACATTTCTTTCAAAGAGAATTCGCAGGAGACGCCACCAATTCGGTTTATATTATTTCAGGGATAACAACAAAACCCTATAAAGGATTGCAAAGTGGCAGAAAAGTTCAATTCAGGAATGATGACACAAAATTCATCAATGAAAAGTTTGAAGAGGAAATAGATTTCTTTAGTCCGAACATTCAGAGAAATGGGGTTCAGGCCATTTACAAGGGAAAACAGAATAGATATACGGTAAGAGGTGTATATCCTGATTATCAACCACTTGAATCTGCAACCATGGAGGATGGAAGGTTTTTAACCTTTCTGGATTTAAAGAAAAGGGCAAAAGTTATAGCCATAGGACGTTTGGTGGAAGAAGACCTTTTTGGGGTGAGAAGCGCATTAGGAAAGAATATATCACTCGATGGAATTTCTTACCAGGTAGTAGGAGTATTTAGTGATCCGGGGGGTGATAATGATGAAAGAATGATTTATACACCCTTTACCACTGCTCAGGGAATGTATCGTGAAAACGACGAATTGGACCGGTTCGGACTTACTTATAACCCGGAGCTGAGTGTTGATAAGGCACTGGCCTTTAGTAACTCACTAACAAAAGTACTAAAGGAAAAACACAATATAGATCCGCGTGATCAGGGGGCACTTCGAGTGATCAATTATGCTGAGGGAGCAAGAAACGTACAACAGTTTATACTCGTTTTAAATGTGATCATACTTTTTATTGGTATTGGAACCTTGATTGCCGGGGTTATAGGTATCAGTAATATAATGGTTTATATAGTGAAGGAACGTACCAAAGAACTGGGCATAAGAAAAGCTTTGGGAGCAACCCCGGGGTCCATAATTTCCATGATCATGCAGGAATCCATTTTTGTCACGGCCATTGCTGGTTATACAGGACTTATGGCTGGTGTGTTCATCTTAAAAGGAATAGGTAAAAGTTTGGAAAAATATTTTATAGTGAACCCCAGTGTGGAAACCTATGTTGTGGTTGGAGCCACTATTGTTCTGGTAATAGCAGGAACCATTGCCGGTTATATTCCGGCCAAAAGGGCGGCAAGGATTAAGCCTATCGTTGCATTGAATGACGAATAAAGCAGAAAAGGATGAAATTTATATTTGACCCCGATACATGGCAAGAGATTTACGGAAGTATCCGTAAGAACAAAATGCGTGCTTCTATAACTATAATCGGAGTGATGTGGGGTATATTTTTGCTGATCGTTTTGCTGGGTGCCGCAAGAGGGATGGAAAATAATTTCAATAAGTTATTTGGAAATTTTGCGACAAATAGTGTTTTTGTTTGGGCCCAGTCAACAAGTATGCCATTTAAAGGTTTTCAAGAGGGTAAAGGTATAAGGCTGAAATTGACAGATGCGGACCATATTATGAGTGAAATAGACGGTTTGGAGTTTGTTGTGCCTCGTCATCAAAGACAGTCTCAGGCTACAAATAAATTCAAGGTTGGAACCTTTGGTATTTATGGAGATTACCCGGCATTGGATAAAGTAGAGAAGAAGGAAATGATCTATGGCCGTTTTATTAATAACAATGATATAGCGGAAAAGAAAAAGATCTGCGTCATAGAAGAAGAAATATTCAAGCAGTTATTTGATAAAGACGAATATCCAATTGGTCAGTATATCAAGATCAATGAGGTAAATTATAAGGTCGTTGGCATGTACAAGCAGGGTCAACTCAGGATGGGAGGTCCACAGGGAGCGATTCATATTCCATTTACAACTTTTCAACAGGTCTATAATACCGGAGATTCAATGGGATGGATGATGATCACGGGTAAACCTGGTTTCAATATCAAACAAATTGAAGCAGATGTAAAACTGTTATTGAAAACCTTGCACAAGGTGCATCCTGATGACAATAGGGCTTTTGGTAGTTTTAATCTTGGGAATGAAATTAAAAAGTTTACAGGGTTTTTAACAGGAATGCAGTTTTTAACATGGTTTGTTGGAATTGCTACCTTGATAGCAGGCGTATTTGCCATAGGAAATATTCTATTGATTACGGTTAAGGAACGCACCAAGGAGATCGGAATTAGAAGAGCGTTAGGAGCGAAACCGTGGGAGATCAAAAGGCACATCATGCTTGAATCGGTATTTTTGACCAGTTTGGCAGGTGCGCTGGGAATCATTTTTGGAGGGATCATTTTAATGATTATTGATGCCACTTTAGGTCAGGGTGAAAATGCAGCTCTAACTAACCCGACTGTAGATATACCGGTCATACTTATAGCAGTATCCACCTTAATAATCCTTGGAACACTGATAGGTCTTATACCGGCTCAGGTGGCGGTCAGTATAAAGCCGATCGAAGCATTAAGAGATGAGTAATTAACAATCAAATTCAATAGAAAACAAAGTAATAATGAAAAAAAAGTTAATTTTTGGGAGTATTCTCATAGCCTTAATAGTTGTTTTGGTTTGGCTGGGTAAGAAGAATAGCAAGTCTCCTATTCAATTCGAAACTGAAAAACCTTTTAAGACCAATATAGTTAGAAAAACGGTTGCTACCGGAAAAGTAATTCCGTTGGAGGAGGTTGAGATCAAGCCTCAAATAACAGGAATTATCGAAAAAATATATGTCGAGGAAGGAGCTAAATTGCAAAAAGGAGATTTGATCGCTAAGGTCAGGGTCATTCCGAATGAGCAAGCTTTGGCGAGTGCCAGAGGACGTGTAAATAAAGCTGAACTGGACCTCAATAATGCGAAGATTGTCTATGATCGAAATAAAAAATTATATGATAACGGCGTAATCTCTAAAGGCGAGTTTGAGGGATTTCAATTAAGCTATAATCAATCAAGACAAGATTTGATCAATGCCCAAAATGATTATCAAATTATTCAAAAAGGATACACGGGAAAAGGAGGATCTGCCAATACCAATATACGTGCGACAACCTCCGGGATGATACTTGAAATTCCTGTAAAGGAAGGTTACCAGGTAATTCAAAGTAATAATTTTAATGTAGGTACGACCATTGCTTCAATTGCTGATATGAGCAAAATGATTTTCGAAGGTAAGGTGGATGAAGCTGAAGTGGGAAAATTAGTAGTAGGAATTGACATCGAAGTAGGTTTAGGTGCCATAGAGAAAA
>JBFFLO010000164.1:0-6228 GCA_041554895.1 Lutimonas sp.
GATCATAAAGATATTTAAAAGAAATAAAATTGAGAAAGAAGCTCAATACAAGTATTTTAAATACATACTTGAACATGTCAACCTTGGAATTATATCAATAAATAAAGAAGATCTTTTTAAGGAACAGGCCGATTCCGAACTTTTATTTTTAAATAAGGCGGCCTGCGATATTCTGCAACAACCTCAGCATAAATACTGGCACAGGATTGCTAAAAACCTACCCTGGTTTGAAGAAGAGGTTAAAAAATTAGCTGAAGGAGGAAAGTCTCTTGTGGATTTTGGTGATGACCTTGTTAGGAAGCAACTTTCGCTTGAAGTATTAGAAATCCAATTGCTTAATGTGCCTTATTTGATCATTGCTTTTCAGGATATACGTTCCGAAATCGAACAAAAAGAAATAGAGGCATGGCACAATGTGATCAGAATATTGGCCCACGAAATGCTAAACTCTTTTACTCCTGTCAGTTCTTTGGCTTCTACCATAAAATCAATGACTGAATCAGAAGATGGCAGTATCATAGAAATGAATGAACTTGATAATGAAGACATACGTGACATAAACATGGCCGCAACAACCATTAAAAAACGATCTGATGGTCTTTTGGTTTTTGTGAAAGATTATCGAACCATTTCAAACGTTCCAATTCCAAAACTTGAACCGGTTAATGCAAAGAAATTTTTATCTGAAATAGTATTATTGATGTCTGCCAACGCAAAGGGGGCTCAGGTTGAGATCAGAACTCTGCCAATTCCTGCAAATGCTATGATTAGAATTGACAGAAAATTAATCGAACAAGTATTCATTAACTTGATTAATAATAGTATCCATGCTTTGGAAGGAGTCAAGAACCCAGTCATAAAATTAAGCTGTCTTGTAGAACAACAAAGAACCTTGATAATGGTCTCTGATAATGGCAAGGGCATTGAAGAAAAAATCATGAACCAGATCTTTATTCCTTTTTATACAACAAAGAAAAACGGTTCCGGTATCGGATTGAGCCTCTCTAAAAACATTCTTAAAAAGCACGGAGGTAATTTACTTGTCAGCTCCGAAGTAGGCTTAAATACTACATTTACCTTAATTTTCAATGATTAAATTTCTTGCCGTTTACAACGTTAAAGTTTTGATAAAACTCACTAAACCACCTTATTGAGATCGATGATTCTTTAAATTTGTTGGTATAGACCTCTTTTAGAATGAAACATTTTGTCTTTATAATGAGTCTTTTGCTGCTGTTGTCATGCGCTAAAAAGAATAAGAAAAATGTAGACAGCACCATCTCTGAAAACGCTGAAATAGAGGTATATGATTTTGACCGATTGGATTCGTTGTTGTCATCTACTACTGAGAAAACCCTTGTGGTAAATTTCTGGGCCACCTGGTGTAAACCTTGTATCAAAGAACTTCCTTACTTTGAAGCTGCCCAGACCAAATACAAAGGAGATATCCGGGTAATCTTGGTTAGCCTGGATTTTCCGGAGAAGCTGGAAAGCCAGTTAATTCCGTTTGTACTTGAGAATGACATACAATCCCAGGTGCTGCTCTTAGATGACCCATATGAGAATGAATGGATCCCAAAGGTCGATGCCGCCTGGTCTGGAGCGATTCCTGCAACGCTGATCATAAGTGGATCAGAAAGAATATTCTATGAAAAGTCATTTACACAGGAAGAATTGGAAACCGAAATATTGAAATTTAAAAACAGTTAGTATTATGAAGAACAAGCATTATTTATTGTTGTTAAGTGTGATAGCGCTATCTACAATTTTTTCAGTTTTTGCTTTTAGCGGGGTTGATACTGGACTTTCAAAAATTATAGTGAGTTATCAGATAGGTGATGTAGCTGAAGATTTTAGGCTGAAGGATGTGGATGGGAAAATGGTTTCACTTGCTGATTTTAAAGAAGCCAAGGGATTTATCGTCATTTTTACTTGTAATACGTGTCCGGTATCGGTAGCCAATGAGGACAGGATCATAGCACTTAATGAAAAATACCAGGGCTTAGGTTACCCTGTTGTGGCCATTAATCCGAACAATCCTAAAATTTCAGAGGGAGATAGTTATGAATTAATGAAATCCAGGGCAAAGGATAAGGGATTCAAATTTCCTTATTTGCTTGATGATGGTCAGAAGGTGTATCCTAAATACGGAGCGTCAAAAACGCCTCATGTTTATGTATTAAACAAAGAAGACAACGGGCTTAGGGTAAAATATATTGGATCAATAGACGATAGTGCGAGAAATGCCGGAGCTGTTAAGACCAAATATGTTGAAAATGCTGTTGATGCCTTGATCAAAGGAAGCCCGATAGAAGTGGCCAGCACGAAAGCCATAGGTTGTTCCATTAAAAAATAAACCACAGATAAAAAGAAGGCCATTTTTTAATGGCCTTTTATGTTAATACTCCAGTTTATCCAATAAGTCATTTTGGACCAGGTGAGGTAATGTAACCTTCAAATTTGGAGAACGGTCCATTTCTCTTTTTATGGCAAACAGCGCTTCTTTATTTCTGGCCCAACTTCTTCTGGCAATCCCATTGTTTACGTCATAAAACAACATGGATCGCAGTTGCAAGCCGGCTTCAACGGATCCGTCGAGAACCATTCCAAAACCGCCATTTATCACTTCTCCCCAACCTACGCCGCCACCGTTGTGAATAGATACCCAGGTAGCGCCTCTAAAGCTATCCCCAATGACATTATGAATAGACATATCTGCTGTGAATTGGCTTCCGTCATAGATATTGCTTGTTTCCCGGTATGGTGAATCAGTGCCGCTTACATCATGGTGGTCTCTGCCCAAAACAATAGGTGCTGAAATATGGCCCTTAGCAATTGCATCATTAAATGCAGCTGCGATTTTGGCTCTTCCTTCAGCATCGGCGTAAAGTATTCGCGCCTGAGACCCGACCACCAGCTTGTTTTGCTTGGCGTTTTTGATCCAAATAATATTATCATTCATTTGAAGCTGTATCTCTTTTGGAGCGGTTTTCTGTATGTCAGTAAGCACCTCCATGGCGATCTCATCAGACTTATCCAGGTCTTCAGGATTTCCGGAAGTACAGACCCATCTGAAGGGGCCGAAACCATAATCAAAACACATAGGGCCGAGGATGTCTTGCACATAGGTTGGATATTTGAATTCACCCTCTTTTTCCCCCATTACATCTGCTCCGGCACGGGAAGCTTCCAATAAGAAAGCATTTCCATAATCAAAGAAATAAGTGCCTTTTGCAGCATGATTATTAATTGATTTGGCCTGTCTTCTTAAAGACTCCTGTACTTTTTCTTTAAAAAGAGCCGGATCAGTGCTGATCAGCTTATTTGATTCTTCAAAACTGAGTCCCACAGGATAATACCCTCCTGACCAGGGATTGTGAAGTGAGGTTTGATCTGAACCGACATGAACAAAAATATTCTCTTGATCAAACCTTTCCCAGACGTCAACAATATTTCCATGAAAAGCTATGGATAATATTTCCATACCCAGTTGGGCTTTTTTCACCCTGTTAACCAGTTCATCCATATCATCGATCAAGATACTCGCCCAGCCTTGTTTATGTCTTTTAATGGCAGCTTTTTCATTTACTTCAGCACAAACAGTAATACACCCCGCAATGTCGCCGGCTTTCGGTTGTGCCCCGCTCATGCCTCCCAAGCCTGAGGTCAAAAATACTTTCCCCCGGGGAGTTTCATTCTTTTTCAGGATTTTTCTAAAAGCATTCATCAGGGTTATCGTAGTTCCATGTACAATTCCCTGGGGCCCGATATACATATATGAGCCGGCTGTCATCTGTCCGTATTGGGTAACACCAAGGGCGTTGTATTTTTCCAGGTCATCAGGTTTTGAATAGTTCGGAACCATCATCCCATTGGTGACAATGGCACGAGGCGCATCTTTACTTGATGGAAATAAACCCATGGGGTGACCTGAATACATGTGCAGCGTTTGTTCATCTGTCATTTGACTGAGGTACTTCATGGTAAGCAGGTATTGTGCCCAGTTTTGAAATACGGCACCATTCCCACCATAGGTAATCAATTCTTCAGGATGTTGCGCAACTGCAGGGTCAAGGTTGTTCTGAATCATCAGCATGATGGCTGCCGCCTTCCGGCTTTTTGCAGGATATGCCTCTATTGGTCTTGCATATATCTCATAATCAGGTTTAAAACGATACATATAAATCCTGCCATGACATTTAAGTTCGTTAAGAAATTCCTTTGAGAGTTCCTCGTGCCATTTTTTCGGAAAATACCGTAAGGCGTTTCTGATCGCTAGTTTTTTTTCTTCTTTTGAAAGAATATCCTTTCTTTTGGGAGCCCTGTTCGCCTCTGCCGGATGGTTCTTTTTTTGCGGAAGTTGTTCAGGGATTCCCTGGCATATTTCTTGTTGGAATTTTTGGTTGTTTGTGCCAATCATTTTTAACTGATTAATATGATTCAAATAAATTATCGTATTCGCTGTAAGCGGGAACATGAAATTCGGCCGTTGACAAAAGCTCTCTTTTCCTGATCAATTGAATGGCCTTTTCAATGTCTTTTGAAAAGATCCTGTCTTCTTCAGCAAAGTCAATTTTTTCTCTTATCGTAATATGCACATCATCCAATATTTCACTTGATTTTAGAGGTTTTCTAAAATCAAGTGCCTGTGCAGCGCATAATAATTCAATGGCCAGTATTTTTTCAAGGTTGTCTATCACGCGTAAGGCCTTTCTGCCTCCAATTGATCCCATACTGACGTGATCTTCCTGACCCAGGGAAGTAGGGATACTATCTGCACTTGAAGGGAAACATAAGCCTTTGTTTTCGCTTACCAATGCCGCCGATGTATATTGCAGGATCATAAATCCTGAATTTATGCCCGTATCCTCCATAAGTAATCTAGGGGTACCCTCATATTTTCCTTCTAAAGAAAGATAGATTCTTCTATCTGAAATACTGCCAATTTCAGCGGCTGCCAAACAGGCATAATCCAAGGGTAGCGCCAAGGGTTGTCCATGAAAATTTCCTCCACTGATGATGAGTTCATCAGAAATGATCACTGGATTGTCTGTTACTGAATTGAGTTCAATTTCGACATTTTCTTTTAAATGAAGCCAGGCATTTCTAGAACTTCCATGAACTTGTGGCATACACCTTAATGAATAGGGATCTTGCACTTTTCCACAAAACAGATGAGATTTCCCTATTTCAGAACCCTCAAGAAATTGACTGATCCTTTTTGCTACATGTATATTTCCCTTAAAGGGCCTGGTTTGATGGAGTAAATCATTAAAAGGCATTTGTGAACCCATAAGGCCCTCAATCATAAGGCTGCCGATAAGATCAGCATGGGAAAGGCAATTGTACAATTTGTCAACGCACATCACAGCATGTGCCAGTATAAACTGGGTGCCATTGATCAGTGCCAATCCGGCTTTTGGGTGCAAACTCAAAGGTTCTAAACCTTCTTTTTCAAGAACTTTTTTTGTTTTTACAACTTTGTTTTTATACATCACTTTTCCCTCTCCGATAAGTGGCAGAAAAAGATGTGACAAAGGGGCCAGATCTCCTGAGGCCCCTACCGAACCTTGCTCAGGAACTAATGGAATGATATCTTGCTCAATGTGCCACTGAATCCTTTCCAGGATAGCCATGGATATCCCGGAGAAACCCTGGGCCAGGGAATGCATTTTTAAAATCAGCATGAGTTTGGCCAGATCCTTGTCAATAGAAGCGCCTACGCCAACAGAATGGCTTAGAAGGATCTTTCGTTGCAATTCGGTAGTATCATTTTTTGAGATGATCGTATCACAAAGTGGGCCAAAGCCTGTATTGATACCATAAACGGCCTTATCTTTGAGCGCTGTTTTTAAAACGATGTTATGAGACTTAATGATCCTTTCTTCGGCCTCAGTTGAAATCGTTGCTTTCAATTCTCCGTGAAGTATTGAAATTACCTTGCCCACGGTAAGGTGATCTAATCCATATTTGAACATAGCTGTAAATTTGATAAAATCAAATTTACGATTATATTTGATGCTTTTCAATACCATTATAATCAATAATCAATAACTATGAGTTATCAAATTGAATTAAGACATCTTAATTATTTTCTGGCCGTTGCGGAGGAACTTCATTTTAGAAAAGCTGCTGATAGGTTATTTATTTCTCAGCCAGGTCTAAGTCGTCAAATCAAACAAATGGAAGCCGAACTTGGTTTTCCTCTTTTTGAGAGAACCAACAGGA
>JBFFLO010000165.1:0-6211 GCA_041554895.1 Lutimonas sp.
ACACCGGTTCTTTCCAACTACCTCAAACAGGAAGGGTATCCTATGTCGGTTTTTGATCCGATTTTTTTTAAGGACAACCCGGTGATGAATGATCATTATGACTTTATTGTTTGTTGTGAAGTGATAGAACACTTTTTCCATCCATCACAGGAGTTTCAGGACCTGTTTAAAACCCTAGGGTCAAAAGGAAAATTGATCTGTAAAACACATCTATTTGCAGAGGGAATTGATTTTGATACATGGTATTATAAAAATGATCCTTCACATGTATTCATTTATCAGGCTGAAACGATGCTATGGATCAAAAAGAATTATGGGCTTAAGGATGTTAAAATCAACAAACGTGTCATCACTTTTACAAAATAATCACTAAATTTAGTAGTCAATAGATTACCAACTATTATCACTGCGTCATGAAAAAAAACCTTGTTTTGATTCTAATAGGGCTGTTGATAAGTTTCACTATTTCTGCCCAATCAAAGAAACAACAGAAAGCGGAAAAAGCTTTGAAAGAATATGAGGAAATGAAGGCGCTAATTGAAAGCGGGGAGTTTGATTTTCAGGCAGATTGGGCAACGACGGCTCAGGGCAGAAGAATCAGCTTAACATCAAATCCTAATTTTTTAAAATTCAATAAGGATAGCTTGAATATTTATTTGCCCTATTTTGGCGCCTCTTCATCAGGTGCTGCTGCCATGACCAGTGATGGCGGCATTGTTTATGCGGGGCCTAAAAGCAAATTCAAAACCCGTTTTAATGACAAAAAGCAAAAAATAATTATTGATTTTGTAGCCAGCGACAAGAACGAAACCTATCAATTCAATATGTCTGTATTCAGAGGGGGAAACACCCTTATCACGGTCAACTGCAATTACAGGACCACTATTAAATATGATGGCCTGACAAAAAGCCCTAAACCTGACAAAAAATAAGGTTAGCTCATGGCATTCCAGCCCTGGGCAGTAATATCAACCTTTTGACCTCCGCGAGTCACCAATTGAACAAGATCAGGTTCTTCTGTCATGTGGCCAATGATACTTAAATGAGGGTTCGCTTTAATTTTAGGGAAATCCTCCTGCTTAACCGTAAACAACAGTTCATAGTCTTCACCTCCACTTAATGCAATGGTGGTGCTATCCATGTTGAATTCTTCACAGGTCGAGATAACCTGTTGATCTAATGGTATTTTATCTTCATATAATTGGCAACCTGTTTTTGATTGTTTACAAAGATGCAGTATTTCTGAAGAGAGCCCATCAGATATGTCAATCATAGAGGTGGGCTGTACTTCCAGATCAGCCAATAATTTTACTATGTCTTTTCTGGCTTCAGGCTTTAACTGACGTTCCACCAGATAGGTATATTTGTCTAACTCATGCTCGGCATTCGGATTAACCTGAAACACTTGTTTTTCGCGCTCCAGCACTTGTAAACCAAGGTATGCTGCTCCCAGGTCGCCTGAAACAACAAGGAGGTCATTAGAGCCTGCCCCGTTTCTATAGACGCATTTCTCCTTCTCCACTTCACCAATGGCTGTAATACTGATCAGTAAGCCCTTTGTTGACGATGTCGTGTCTCCTCCGACCAAATCGACCTTATATGTGTCGCAGGCAAGATGAATTCCGGCATATAATTCTTCCAGAGCCTCCAGTGGAAACCGATTAGAAACAGCTATGGAAACCGTTATTTGCTTGGCCTGCCCATTCATGGCAAATACATCAGAAAGATTAACCATTACGGCCTTATACCCAAGGTGTTTAAGCGGCATATAACTCAAATCAAAGTGAACGCCTTCGACCAAAAGGTCTGTAGTAACAAGGGTCTGTTTTTCGTTTTGGCCGATAACGGCACAATCATCACCAATTCCTTTAATTGTATCTTTGTGATGGATAACTGTTTGCCCTGTAAGGTGATCTATTAATTTAAATTCTCCCAATTCTGAAAGGGATGTCCTGGATTGATTCTTATCTTCTAACATGCGGCAAATATAGTAGATATTTAAAAATATCCTTTCATCCAAGCTGAAGGATCTTTTATATTTTCTGTACTAGACCAAAGTATGATCTCCATGTACGTTTGATTGAAACGGGAATGTTTTAAAACGATGATTCTTCTTAGCCATAGCGTCTATTTTATTATCAAAAAATATTTTTGTCAATTGACTGCCTTCTGTTAGGCCTTCAGGTTTTTGAAATTTTCCTATATTTAAACTGTTTTATAAATCCACAATACCGCACTAAATCGTCTTTTCTACAATGAAAAATCTATCCCTTTCCACCAAAGTGCTTCTCGGTGTATTATTTGGCGTATTAACGGGGTTATTTTTTGGCGAAGAAGTAGCCTGGATGGGAATTATCGGGGATATTTTTATTGGACTCTTACAAATGACTGTTTTACCCTATATCATGTTTTCTCTAATAGTGAACATTGGGAGACTTTCAATGGATACCGGAAAAAAGCTCATCCGATATGAACTCATTTTTTTGTTTTTACTTTTAGGTGTAGGACTGATTTACCTCATCATGCTCCCCTTAAGTTTTCCCGCCCGGACCAGCGGAAATTTCTATAGTAGTGACTTTGTGCAACCAAATATGACTTTTGACTTTGTCAAACTTTATATTCCTGCCAATCCTTTTGAATCGATGAGTGATAATGTGATTCCCGCGGTGGTATTGTTCAGCATATTCATAGGTCTGGGAGTTATGAAACTGCCTAACAAGGAAGCATTACTTAAACCATTGGATGTCCTGACCGATGGCTTAAATCAAGTCAATAAAATGATCATTAAAATAACTCCTATTGGTGTTTTCTCTATAGCAGCCGGAGTGGTTAGTACTTTGAGCTGGTCCGATCTTAGTAGGCTACAGGGATATTTATTGGTCTATTTACTCGCGGTTATTCTGATTACCTTTCTTGTACTTCCTTATCTGATATCCATCTTTACACCCTATTCTTCGAGGACCATTTTCAAAATCACCCGGTCTACGCTCATTACCATATTTGCGACTGGAAAGATCATAGTTGTTTACCCGCAATTAATAGAAAATATTAAGGAGATCATCAGATCAGATGAAAATGGGACCAAAGAAGGAGAGGATAGGGTAGACATTATAATGCCTCTTGCATACCCGTTTCCAAATCTCGGTACCTTTATGATTTTTACATTTGTGCCATTTGCGGCCTGGTTCACAGGGAAGGCAATGGGTTTCATGGATTATCCCATATTTCTGAGCTCTACGTTTCTTAGTAGTTTTGTTGCTCCCATTACCGGTCTTCCTTTTAGTTTAGATCTCTTAAAAATCCCCAAAGAGACCTTTCAACTCTTTGTTGTTTCCACCGTTTTGACGGATAGAATCAGAGTAGTACTTGGTGCCTTTCATCTTATTGCCCTCACGCTGCTTACGGTTTCTGCCAGTGGCGGTTATCTCAAATTCAAAAAAAGAAAATTTATCCAAGGCCTTATTGTTATAAGTATCAGCACTGCAGTATCTGTCATAGGCCTCCGATATATCTTGGAAGCAAGTATGAAAAATATTCCGACAAATCTTGAAATTATAAATTCGTTCGAATTGATCAGTCCTCAACAGAAATTTGTTGTATTCGAAACCCCTAAAAAGAATCCAAATCCAAAATGGAGAGGAGAAAATACCCTAAGTCGAATCAAAAGACGAGGAAAGATCAGAGTTGGGTTTTATGAACAATCGGGGCCCTTTACCTTTAAAAATTTTGATAGCGTTTTGGTTGGATACGGAATCGATCTCGCCCACCAATTAGCAGATGATCTGGATGTAAGTATAGAGTTTGTTCCGATAGTTCCTGGAAAACTAATTGAACAAATGAATGCTGATCATTATGATATTGTGATGTCTGATATCTTTCTGTCAAGTCGGTATGCCGAGGAGCTGGAATTATCGAAACCCTATTTGGATGTTTCACTTGCCTTATTAACAAGAAAAGAAACCAAAATGTTCGATAGTTTTTACATCACCTCTAAATTAGACACTTTTACTATATCATACCTTGAAAGAAAAGAGATCGCGAAAGAATTTCTATCCTATTTCCCTAAGGGAGGTGCTTTTCCAGTTACGCAAATGAAAGATTACTACAATAATGATGGTATGATTCTCATTGAAAAGGACAGTGGTAGAATTGATTCCATTGTTATTGATGCACATCTTACAAGTGCAGAAAGAGCTGCATCTACAACGGTGCTCAAACCAGGATATAAGGTGGTAAATCCACTTCCTGACCATATGAACATTTCGCTGGTTTTCCCCTTGGCCAGAGACAATGTATGGAGAAGTTATATAGATAAATGGATTGATTTTAGGAAAAAAGATGGCACGTTTGACAAGATTTATAATCAATGGATTCTTGGAAATCCGTATCATGAAAAAGAAAAGAAATGGAGTATTCTTGAAAATGTGATCAAACCGAGATTTATAAAAAAGGATAGTGTTTCAAATGATACAATTCCTTAATTCAAAAAAAAATAATTTGGTTTCTTAAAGACCCCTTTCTTTTTGAATGTGTTCATAGGCTTGTTGAACCTGCCGGAATTTTTCTTCAGCTCCCTTGATATGCTCGGGCCCCAGGTTCCTGAGTTTATCGGGATGGTATTTTTTTACCATTTTCCTGTAGGCCGTTTTCACCTCAGCATCAGATACCGACTTATCAATTTCCAATATTTTATAAGAACTATCGACCTCATTATAGAACATGGCCTTAATCGAATTAAAGTCATGCTGATTTATATTCAGATAACCTGCTATGGTATTGATCTTATGCAATTCGTTTTCTGTTACCATTCCATCCGACTTCGCAACTCCGAATAAAAAATGCAGCAACTGAAGTCGGGAAGCATGATTCATATGCTTATTGATCTGTAAACAGACCTGACGTGTGGAAATCTTGTTGTTCGCAATAATCCCTTTAAAAAGCTTAAAGGCATGATTAGCACGTTCCTGCCCATACATGCTGATAAAAGAAGACCTCACAAAATCGAGCTCGCGCTTATCAACATCACCGTCAGACTTAATGACAATCGCCGCCAACACCAATAAACTGATCTCAAAATCTCCTGATTGAGTCGATTGCTTTTGACCAGTCTTCTTGTTCATATCAAGAAGTTCACTTTCTGAGAATTCATCTACAAAACTGCCAAGAACAAAACCAAGTATACCTCCTATCGGACCTGCAAAAGTCCATCCTAACCCGGCTCCCAGCCATTTCGAAAAATTTGCCATATACAATTGTTAAAAGCACAAATATACAGGTCTGCCTACATTTTTTCGCATATCACAGGCTTAATATTTTGTGAAATCTCAGTTGAATGATATTCTTTTACTTGTAAAAATAGTTTTACCTCTCATCTACACCTTTATGGTGAATGCCCTTTACTCGTTATAAAAGCACATATGCTTGTTAACCTTTTGATTTTTGTGGCATTAGTGAGGCGTTAACTTAAGTTAACGCCTCACTTGATAATATCTTTTCATTGCTTATCTTTGCAGTCGAGATTATTTAACTAAAAAAAATTAAAATTATGTATCCAGAAGAATTGGTAAGACCTATGCGTCAGGAATTAGTGACTGCAGGTTTTCAAGAATTATATACAGCTAGTGATGTAGAAGAGGCTTTACAGAAAAAAGGAACAACTTTGGTCATGGTAAATTCAGTTTGTGGTTGTGCAGCCGGTACGGCCAGGCCTGGTGCGATTGCTTCCTTGCAAATTGACAAAAGTCCTGATCATCTTACTACTGTATTTGCAGGTGTAGATGTTGAGTCAACGAATAAAGCAAGAGAAATGATGATTCCTTTTCCTCCTTCATCTCCTTCTATCGCTTTGTTTAAAGATGGTCAATTGGTCCATATGCTTGAAAGGCATCATATCGAAGGCAGATCGGCTGCAATGATTGCCGCGAACCTTGCCGGCGCCTATGACGAATTTTGTTAATTTATGCTATGAAGTTCTTTTTTTCCATACTCGCTTTTCTGGTGATCAACTGTGATGATTCAGGAGATATTTCGAGTCAGGAGGCTGACAAAGCTGTAATTGACAATCTATATGTTGAGATCAAAAGCATGGCTGATGCCTCTTCCTGCTCTGAAGAATTTAGTTGTTACAGTGTTGGAATTGGCGCCAAACCCTGTGGAGGGTTTTGGGAGTATATTGTGTACTCAAACTCCATTGATGTGGTAAGTTTTTTGG
>JBFFLO010000166.1:0-6207 GCA_041554895.1 Lutimonas sp.
ATTTTTGCTGAATCGGCATATTGTTTAGACCATTCGACCCAGTTGGCGTTTTCATAGTCTGAAAGCCCTTTTTTAAGCATTTCGATTTCTGCTGAAGCAGTTTTAAATCTTTCCGATTGTTTATTTTGACAAGAAATTAAAAGCATCAACAGGCCTCCTGCCAGTAACATTACTTTTTTCATGGTATAAATTTGAAAGGTTTGGTTAGTTTATAGATTATTTGGCTGGTATATATCCCAGATCTTCCCTCATCCAGCCTCTTTTTTGATCCATTTTCCATGTGTATTTACTCATTTCTTTAAGTAATGGATCGAAATCATCTTTCATAAGATTCCAGTTTTCATCACCAATTTTAGCCGCTGCCAAATTACTTTCAGCTGCAACAGCGATCATATAATAAGTACCCATTACCCCAAAACCACTTCTATACACTCTGTAATTCAATTTGGAATTGTGTTTTTCAAATGCAGCCTTCATCTTTTTCAAAACCTCTACAAAGCCTTTGTTGTTTTCGGGAGTTACATAATTGTAATATAATGTCCTGTAGTTTTGGCCTTCAATAGTCTGTGAAACCCCTCCAGGCATATAAGAAAGGTTTTCACTAAGATAAACGATATAGTCACCATGCTCGTTGTAAGTAGGGTTGAAACGGTCAAAAAGTGCGCCCATTTTGTCAGCGCCCATTTTTTCGGAAAGTGTTTTAAATCCGTTTTCATCCAGGCTAGCCATATTATCAATAGGGCTTATATACAAATAGGAGTTGTCATTTAGGGCCATTGTAAGCCACATATTGTCCTGAATATTGTGCTCCTTGCAAGCAGCCACGAGATCTTTTGAAACCTGTTCATATTCATCCGTCATACTCGGTTTAACATGATCTTCATGTATCCAGTAAGCTTGGGGGCTGTTTTCGTCTTGAGACGAAACAACCAGCGGCATGAGTATTAAAATAATTGTTAACAGGGAAAGTTTAATTAGTTTCATAATAATTTGTTTTTGTTTAATGATTGATTGAATTTATTCTGTTGTCGGCAAGCTCAGTTTATAACCCAGTTGCTGCATTAGTGATAGTTCATTGTAGTAAATATTTTCATAGATGATCTTTCCTTCTTCATTTAGATCGATCCTGGTAATGCCACTAACTTTAACTCTTTGCCCCGTGGGAGGATGATCACTGAATTTACCTGTGTTCGTACCAGTTACCGTCCAATTCATAAAAACCTTATTTGTAGTGGCGGCGATATCTTCAATATCCATTTGAAGGTCCGGGAAAGATTCAAAAAGGATAAGTATGTTTGCTGAATATTCGGCAATATTAACAGCCAAGTCAATGTTGTTGACCTTCCTGATGAATTTGCCTGCAAAGTAAACACCCAAACTATCTAATTCTTTTTTGTTCCAAACCGTATCCACATAGGCCTCAATTGTCTTTTTATTTTGTTCTTCAGCTTCTTTTTTTTTGTCTGGAGTATGGCAAGCTCCCAGGAGCAAAAAGAAAAAGGCGATATAATTTGACGTAGACATTTTAGCGGTTTACAGGTGCTTAACAGATCTTTATTTCTACTAAGTTAATTTTCTTTCACCTTTAGAAACAAGTCATATAGGACAAACGATTCTTTTTCTTATCCGAACAGCGGTTTTTATTTATCGAGCGTTTTGTATTTTAATTTGTAACTTTCTCCAGACAATAAACAAACTCAAAAGACAGGCTAAGCAGTTTAACGGAAATTTTTTTGAGCCATCAGGAAAAAGTCATTTTTAGTGGGCCGAAAGATTTTAATCACCTTGATATGTATAAGCATTCCTTAACAGCGCCGATATTACTTATTCTTTGGTTGTTCAGTTTTGAGCCTGTTTTTTCTCAGGATCTGATTGATCCGTTAAGGCAAAATCCATATACTAGGGTTTTTGTGGATACTGATGATTTTGATGCATCTTATCTGGAAGAACTGGAAATGAATTATTCTAAAATACCAGTAGACAGCATTAAATTTGCCGCCTTAAATGACTTGGCTTACTATACCCACACAAGAGACCTCAACCGATCCTTGGAATTGACAAGAATTGGATTAGCGATGACTCGGGAAAAAAAGGATTCTCTTTGGGAAGGAAGGTTTCAAATCACCGAAGGGGCCATATTGCTAAGAATGGAAAAATTGGATACGGCTTTCGCGATTTTAGAGGCAGCAAGGTCAAAAGTTAAAAAACAGGATTTACCTATGCTGTATACCCAGCTTGGTTATGTTTTTGAAAGGAACGGTGATATTATGACCGCTACTGATTATGCCCTGAAAGCTCAAAACCTCGGAATAGCTTTGAATGATAAAAAAGCAATAGCATTATCTTATAGTGATTTAAGCAATCTTTACTGGAAATTTTTAGATTTTGAAAAGGCCCTGGAATTGGGCTTGTTGTCATTGGAATATTTCGAAGAGCTTAATCTAAATGACATGGATTATGATTTCACTTTATATGTTGTTGGAAATAATTTATTAAGTCTTAAAAGGCCTCAGGAGGCACTGAGGTACTTTGAAAGAGCAATCTCAATGGGAGAGCGATACGGTTTTTTTAATAATTTAAGTGATATTTATATTTCGTTGGTTGATCTGTACACTGAGCTGAACCAATATGAAGCTGCTGAAGTGGCCGGGGAACAGGCCATCAAATATGCCAATTTGATCGAAAACGACTTTTTACTTATGCGTTCCTTGCTGGCCATCGGCCAATTAAAATTGTTTCAGGGTAAGTATAAAGAGGCAATTGACATATTGAATCGATCCCTTGAAGTAGCCACCCCAGAATTTGGGGATAAGTTTTTTTTAAGCCAGGCTTATGAAAGGTTGAGCAGGGCATATGCCAAGAGCCATAACTATAAAGACGCGATAGATGCATTTGCTGTTTATGATTCTCTAAAAAAGGAAGTTTTTTTAGAGAATTCGGAACAAAGAATGGCGCTTTTACGAACTGAGTTTGATCTTGCTGAAAAAGAAAGCATGATTCAGGGAATGCAGGAAAGGATCAATAAACAAAGTTCCACCCAGACGCTGATATCTATCATATCAGGTTTATTGTTGGTACTGCTTCTGGTATTATATGTGACCTATGAGAATAATAAAAAGAAAAATATACTTCTTGAAAAGCAGAATGAAGAAAAAGAGTTTCTTTTGAAGGAAATACACCATCGGGTGAAAAACAATTTGGGAGTCGTATCAAGTTTGTTGGATCTTCAGGCGGATAGAATAAAGGACCCCAAAATTATTTCAGCAATTGAAGAAAGCAGGAACAGGGTCTATTCGATGAGTATGATCCATCAGAAATTATACCAGGGAAAAAACCTATCCTCAATAGGCATGAAAGAATACCTGGTTGAGCTGTCACAACATATTTTAGATTCCTTTGGTAAAGAGGGAACTATTGAGTATGCCTATGATTTAGAAGATATGGAACTGGATGTTGATTCGGCGATTCCGGTGGGATTAATCGTAAACGAATTGCTCACGAACTCTTATAAACATGCTTTTCCCAATAGCAGAAAAGGCCTGATCACCATCATTTGCAAGCATTTATCAGAGGATCGCATTTTACTGGAAGTCGCTGATGATGGCATAGGTTTATTGGAGTTTGATAAAGAGGATGATCAGGGCTCAGGATTTGGCACACAGCTCATAGACCTGCTTATTCAACAGTTGGATGGGTCTATTATGACCATGAACGGATCGGGAACCAGGATTAGAATGGAATTTGATCTGGACTAAAAGGTTTGTAGCCTGTTCATCAATTCCCCTCGCAATGTTTTACTAAGAGGAATCGCTTTTTTATGGATAACCACATGGGTTCCTGCCACTTCATCTACATGTGAAAGGTTTACAATAAAAGACCTGTGGATTCTTAAAAAGTGTTCAGGAGGTAATCTGTCATTGATCTCTTTTAAGGTCATGACCAACAAACATTCTTTGTTTTTTGCAAATATTTTGCAATAATTACGGTCAGCTTCAAAGTAATAGATATCGCTGATCATTATTTTGATCATGCGCTCATTTCTCCTTACATATATGCTGTCGCTTTGTATAAATGGAGAGATACATGTTACTTCTTCTTTGCTGCTGCTGGATTTGTTATTGTCAAGCCGGCCTATAGTCAGTTCAATCGCATGCTGCAGATCCAATTTTTTAAAAGGTTTGGATATGAATGCATAAGGATTAGTAGATTTGGCTCTGTCAAAATTATCACTATCAGCATTGGCTGTCAGATAGATGACGGGTATATTCATTTCCTGTTGCATCCTCAAAACAGTATCTATGCCATCCAAATCTCCTTTTAACTGGATATCCATTAGGATAATATCAGGACGGTGCTGTTTTACATGTGCGATAGCTTCTTCACCTCTTGATACTATGCCGGTTACGTCATAGCCTAGTTTAGAAAGTTGCAGCGAAATATTGGCACCAATGATCATTTCATCTTCTACGATCAAAATTTTTGCAGGGGAGTTCATGTAAGGGGGAATTCAGTTTTTTATAGTTAGATATATTTTTGGTAACTGTTCATTAAACACATTTTATAAGCAACTTGTAATGAACCGAATATAGTAAAATATTGTGTAAGTTACAAAGTTTATTAATCAAACACATGCCCGTATCAATTAGTTCTCATGTGACAGCGTCGATGGATTTGTCGATCCCATGACCTTAAAAGCTTGTTTTTTAAATGGTTTCTTAGGTCAATAAGGGCTGCTTGTTTGTTTAAAAAGTATTAATTTTGTGTGAATAAAGACTAGAGAAAATGGAATTTGCAGAAGCCAAAAATAAAATAAAGGAAAAAGGTTTTTTAGATATATCATTATCGGAGGATATAGATTATGCTGCTGAGATCAAAAGGCTAAAGAAGGAAAAGAATGCTATAATTTTAGCTCATTATTACCAGGAACCGGCAATACAGGATATTGCAGATTTTGTTGGTGATAGCTTACAGCTTTCTTATAAGGCAGCGGAGGCAGATGCCGATCTTATCGTCTTTGCAGGGGTACATTTTATGGCAGAAACAGCCAAAATTCTCAACCCTGAAAAAAAAGTGGTGCTACCTGATTTAAATGCAGGGTGTTCACTTTCCGAAGCCTGTGAGGCAAAAGACCTTCAAGCTTTTAAAGACAAGCACCCCGATCATATTGTGGTCACTTATGTCAATACTTCGGCAGAAGTCAAAGCTATCAGTGATATTTGCTGTACCTCTTCCAATGCCAAAAAGATCATTGACTCTATACCCCTTGACCAACCCATTATTTTTGCACCGGATAAGAACCTTGGTGCATATATCAATAAAGTGACAGGGCGGAACATGCTCCTGTGGGAAGGGGCATGTATTGTTCATGAGGCTTTTTCGATAGACAAACTGTTACAGACGCATCAGGCTCATCCAGAGGCTAAAATTATTGCCCACCCGGAATCAGAAGCACATATTTTAAAAACTGCGGCATATATAGGGTCCACTTCAGGTCTTATCAATTATGCCAAAACTGATCCGGCCAAGGAGTTTATTGTAGCAACAGAGGCCGGTATCTTGCATGAAATGCAAAAAGAGGTACCCGATAAAATCTTATATCCTGCTCCGGCACACGAGGATAATACCTGTGCGTGCAGTGAGTGCCCTTATATGAAGATGAACAATATGAAAAAATTGTACCTGTGCATGAAATATGAACTACCGGAAATTCATGTGCCAGAAGAAATACAAAAAAAAGCACTGATACCCATTCAAAGAATGTTAGAAATTTCCTCCAGATAAAATGAGCATATTTAAAACGGATATTCTGGTATTGGGTTCGGGGGTGGCAGGACTTTCTATTGCGATCAAAACGGCTACTACCTTGCCCGAAAAGAGAATACTGATTGCCACTAAGGCTCAAGCAAGTGAGTCAAACACCAAATATGCCCAGGGTGGCATCGCCGCAGTTTGGGATAAGCTGGATACGTTTGAAGACCATATTAAAGATACCATGGTAGCCGGTGATTATTTGTCTGATCCGGAAATTGTGAAAATGGTCGTGGAAGAAGCTCCTGATTGTATGAAGCAACTGATCAATTGGGGAGCCGATTTCGATCAGAATTTGGCGGGAGAAATCGACCTGGGAAAGGAAGGCGGGCATTCAACGAACAGGATCCTTCATTATAAGGATGTAACAGGCTATGAATTGGAGAAGACTTTGCTGGA
>JBFFLO010000167.1:0-6207 GCA_041554895.1 Lutimonas sp.
AATTTCAAACGGTTCACGACACCTGAATTGTTAAACCAATCTTCGTTACTCATTACCCAACCTGCGCTGAATGATGGAAACACTGCTGATTTATTATCTCCGGCAAAACGAGATGACTTGTCATAACGTAAAGTTGCTGTAAAGAAATATTTTTGCTTGTAGTTGTAATCGGCTGATCCGAATACAGAAAACAAGGTATTACCATTGGCATAAGCCCAGTCAACTGCAGGATCTCCAAATCCATTGCTTAAAAGATAGAAATCAGGAGACTCATTGAAGAAGTTTGTTCTGCTGATCTGCTTACCTTTATTAGATTGTTCCAATGCTTCAGTGGCAACAAATACATTCAAGTTATGATTGTCAGCAAAAGTATTGCGGTACATCAACATATTGGTCCAGGTCCAGTTAAAGAAAGTCTGGTCTTGCTCGTTATATTGGTTCACCGATTTTGCTTCACCATGCTCAGGATCAAGAGGATTGAAATATGTTTGATCAAATACTCCAATAGACCCGGCAAAAGTAGTCTTAAACGTCAAGTTATCAGTAATATCATAAGAAGCATAAACATCTCCAAAAGTCCTGATGTTTCTGATATAGTTATTTCTAGCTCTGTACGCAAGTGCATAAGGCTGTCTTGTGTTGGAAAGATCCGTAGAGTTACTGTAAGTTCCTGCCAAAGCTTGAGAACCATCAGGTTGCTCAGCATAAACTGGCATTAAAGGACTTGCTCTAAATGCTGATTCCAATGCTTCACCGTCTCCATACTGTTGAGTAGTATAAGAAACATTTAAGTGTTGTCCAACTTTTAATCTTTCCAAAGGCTTGAATTCATTGTTCACCTGGATACTGGCTTTTGCAAATCCTGTGTGTTTCACAACACCACCTCTGTTGAAGTAATTCACAGACATAAAGGATTTACTTGTTTCAGTACCACCGGCCATAGAAACTGTTGCAGAAACCGTAGGAGCAGACTGTGTGATTTCATTCCACCAGTTTGTTCCGCCTGGTTGAACTCTTGCAATAACACCATCAGCTTTTGAGCCAGCAGCAGATAAATCTAATACAGATGGAAGTACAGGTCCGCTTGGATCGTTTCCATATTGTACATGACCTCTAAAATCTCCACCTCCATTATTGACATCATTGGTATAACCTTCCCAAAGCATATCAGCATGTTGCTGAAGGTTCAATAAGCTAGGGTCATTGATCGGGTTAGATACACCAGTGTAAATATCAACAGTGATTGAAGATTTCTCCATATTATAACTACCTGATTTAGTTGTTATAATAATTACCCCATTCGAAGCTCTTGATCCATAGATTGCAGCAGCACCATCTTTCAATACGTTCATCTGATCGATGTCTCCAGGATTGATAGAAGTAAGTACATTAGCATCAGTAGTCTGTACCCCGTCAATAATATAAAGAGGACCAGTTCCGTTTGTAGAACCAATACCACGAATATTAACGTTAGGTGCAGCACCAGGATTACCGTTGCTCACTACTTGAACACCAGTTACCCTACCTTGTAAAGCTTCAGCAGCATTCACTGTTGGTACTTTTAATGCTTCTTCCATATCAACGGAAGCAACAGAACCAGTGATATCTCCTCTAGTCTGTTGAGAATAACCAACAACAACTACTTCCTCAAGGGTATTGTCACCTCCGGCAAGTGTAATGTTGATTACAGAATCACTACCTACAGTAGCAGTCCCTGTTGTCAATCCAATAAAGCTGAACTCTAATACGTCACCTTCATTGGCTTCAATGGAATAATTCCCATCGAAATCACTCGTCACACCGTTAGAGGTGCCTTGAACAACTACAGTTGCTCCAGGCAGTGGCCCATCAGCGTCTGAGACTGTTCCTGTGATCGTCTTTTGCGCCATTGTAAAGCCACAGGTCAAGAAGATCCCCAGAATGATTAAACTTTTAAATAATTGTTTTCCCATAATAAATAATTATTAATTAATAAATTGATTGTAAGCGTGTGATTTTTTTAAAAAACCACCAAAAATTTTTTTCAATGCATAAGGATATAAGTTTAAAGTTTATCTAAAAATAATAATATACATATAACATAATACGCCCCACAAATAACATTTTTTTAACAATAAAAATGAAATTGAACAGAAAGCGTTAAATTTTTCATAAAATTCAAAGTGCAATATATAAAATTTATTGATTCAAATCTAATAACATTAAATTTTTAAATTCAACGGGATGACTCTCGCTCTGAAGCGAGATATATCCCATTTTCAGGGGCTTCCCGTCAAGGTGTTTCAAGGTGTTATATTCGCCCCCAATCACCGGATGATGATATTCCATTACTTTTTTGCCATTTATATAATGGCGAATCACAGAATCATTGCGCACTTCTATCTCCAGATCAATCCATTGATCACCATAATATGTGTCAGAATCTGAATCAATACAGTGTGTAGTGACCAATTCATCATTCATACTGACATGGGTGCCGGGGGTACACAAATTCGCTGTACTTCTGGGTTCATTTTCTGTGATTCCTCCCAGTAATTGTACTTCAATGCACACCGGAAAGTCCTGATCAAGCTCCATTGATTCGGGAGATTGGCAATGGATCATTACACCGCTATTTCGGGTGGCCCAATTTTCGCCTCCTTCCACCTGGTCCCCAAGAAATCTGTAGGTCATTTTGAATCTGTAATCACTATAAGGTATTTTATAAAAAATATGCCCAAAAGAATTTTCAAAGGTCTTATATGCAGCATAATCAACTCTTATTGCGCTATCAACTACTTTAAAGGTATTGTTCCAGTTATCTCCTAAGGGGTGGCCTTTGATTTTTACCGTCCAATTTTCAAGATCCACACCATTAAATAAATATACCCAATGCTCTTTTTCAACAATACTATTGTTAATGCGCTGCTCAGTCCTTTTGCAATTTATCAATAAAAAGGAAAATATGATAATAATAATGTAATTACCTGTTGTATGCATAAACCGGTTAAAAGAATCTATTTTAAATGCAATTTAAAGCCTCTGTAGACCCAGACAGCAAGAATTTCACAAAGTTTTACAATTTTTATGAACTACATCTTCAGCATGAATAATAACCAAATATCTTGCAAAAGAGAATGTAAATTAATTACTTTGCTTCACAGCAATGTTCAAAATATTTCAGTGAAAGCCAGTATGCATAAGATCGAGCCCTACAGGGGAGAAGGTATTGTTTATCATGCAGATACTTGTTTACCCTTGATAGATGCAGTGTCAAGAGACAAATTAAAGTTTAAGGCGCTTGCCCGTTACACCTATCCAGGAGATCGCCTGACCGATGATACATTAGGCTTGAATTCTATTGGGTACTGGAATGCCATGGAACCTCAGGACTGGGGTTTGAACTGGCACAGAAATGAAGGAATAGAGATCCATTTTCTTGAATCAGGATCCATGCCTTATGCGCAAGAGAGCACAAAAACTGATCTTCGTCCGAATCACCTTACCATCACGCGCCCGTGGGAGGCGCATAAAGTGGGTGATCCTAAGATCGGGATGGGTAAATTTTACTGGGTGATCATAGACCTGGGGGTACGAAGGCCACATCAGGAATGGGTTTGGCCCGACTGGATCATGATGACCAAAAATGATCTGAACCGGTTGACCAAAATACTTAGGCAGGATGATCAGTGGTTATGGCAATCAAACCCAAAAATAAGAGAATGTTTCCATAAAATAGGCAGGGCAGTGGATAGTGATATGCAGGGAAGCAGTGCTTCGAAGATTCGCTTATTGGTCAATGAACTGCTGATCTTGTTGCTGGAGTTGATCGATTCTAAGGAGGTAGTGCTTAATGAGGCGCTGACCGACAGTTCAAGAAGTGTAAAATTGTTTCTAAGAGAGTTGGATAAGAATTTATCAGAAAACTGGACCATTGAGCGAATGGCAGAGTCTGCGGGGGTAGGGCTTACTAGATTCACCTATCATTGCAGGCAATTGACCAATACGACGCCCATGCGATACCTGGCGATGAAAAGAATTGAACAAGCCAAATATATTTTGAATAAGAACCCTGAGCTAAGCGTGGCCGAAGTGGCCTATAGTTGCGGCTTTGCAACGAGCCAGTATTTTTCCACCGTTTTTAAGCGCCAGGAAAAATGCACCCCTCTTGAATATAAGATGACACTTTAATTTTGGTTTCGTACCGGGGCTTCCCCAACCGGGCCCTTCATTTATGCAAACCCCCGGACTTTGCTACCTTGATTAGCTGATAATTGAGTATATATTTGGGTTCATATTGTATAATTCCTTTCACTGAATAAAAACACACAGTTTTCTACTTTTTATATTTTACTTTCACAGGCATAAATCCAAATAAATTTTAAGAAATGAAAAAAACAAGCCGATTATTCAAATTGTCTGGTATTATCATATCAATGTTGGTGCTTACCATGTTGAGTTGTGGTGAAAAACAAAAAGAAACTTCAAAAGAAGCAGATCAAGTTGAAGTTGCAGCGGTACAAGAGCCGTTTTTTAAATTATCCCTGGCGCAGTGGTCATTGAACAAGGCAGTGCGGGCGGGAGAACAAAGTCCGTTGGATTTTGCTCAAAAAGCCAGTGAACTCGGTTTTGAAGGGATAGAATACGTCAGCCAGCTATACAGGAATGAACTGGAAAAGGAGGCTGACCCGAAAGTGGCGATGGAAAAACTTTTAAAGACCTTAAAAGAAAAAAGCGAAACCTATAAGGTGAAAAACCTTTTGATCATGGTTGATGGAGAGGGCAACTTAGCCACGCTGGATGATAAGGAAAGAGCACAGACCATTGAAAATCATAAAAAATGGGTTGACGCGGCCAAATATTTAGGTTGTCATTCCATTCGTGTTAATGCCCATGGAGAAGGAACATCCGAAGAGGTAGCTGAGGCTGCTGTAAAAGGTTTGACTGCGCTGGCTACTTACGCCGCTCCCCAGGGAATAAATGTGCTTGTCGAAAATCATGGAGGATACACTTCTAACGGACAATGGCTTGCAAAAGTAATGGAGGAAGTGAATATGCCGAATTGCGGTACCTTACCTGATTTTGGCAACTTCTGTATCACCGAGGGTTATGGCTCTATCAATAGTGAAGAATGTGACAATGCCTACGATATATATAAAGGTGTAAGCGAATTGATGCCTTATGCCAAAGCGGTCAGTGCTAAAAGCTACGATTTCGATGAGAATGGCGGCCAGCCAAAGATCGACTATGTAAAGATGATGCAAATTGTAAAAGATGCAGGCTATACAGGCTTTGTAGGTGTTGAATATGAAGGAGAGAACTTATCCGAAATTGACGGTATCAAGGCTACAAGAGAATTGTTGTTAAAAGCTGCGAGTCAAGTTCAATAAGGTTATCACGCATTAAAAATATGGGTTCAAAGATCAGATTGGGAATTTTAGGAGGAGGAGGTGACTCTTTGATTGGAGTTTTACATCGCGTAGCCTCTAATATGTTCGATCAATATGAAATCGTGGGTGGTGTTTTTAATCCTGTTTGGGAAGAAAATGTTGATTTTGCCGAAAAAATAGGACTTCCGACACATCGGATTTATAAAGATTTTGAAACACTGATCAAAGAGGAAATTAGGCTGCCTGAAAGCGAAAGGATGCAGGTCATATCGATACTTACGCCCAATTTTCTGCATTACCCAATGGCAAAAAAGTTATTGGAAAACGGATTTCATGTTATCTGTGAAAAACCACTGACCACAACCTATAATGAGGCGTTGGACCTGAAGAGAACCCAGGAACTTTCAAATTGTGTTTTTGCGGTTACTTATACCTATACTGGTTACCCGATGGTCAGGCAAATGAGGAAAATGGTCGAAGAGGGGGTTCTGGGAAAAATTCAGAAAATAGATGTTCAATATTACCAGGGGTGGATCAATCCGGTTATTCACGATCCTGTTAAAAGAGCTGCAACCTGGCGCTTACAGCCTGAAAAATCAGGCATCAGCTGTTGCATTGGGGATATTGGAACACATGCTTTTGGTATGATAGAGTTCGTTTCTGGCTTGCAGATCTCCAGTGTTTTATCTGATTTGAACTATTTATATGAGGATAATAAAATGGATATTGACGGAACAGTTTTGATCAGGTGCGCTGATGGGGTAAAGGGCGTGATCAGGACGAGTCAGATCGCCACAGGGGAGGAGAATAGTTTTATCGTGAAAATTTACGGAGAAAA